>NZ_JAIUHE010000012.1:0-236907 GCF_020164995.1 Mesorhizobium sp. CO1-1-11 | reverse complement strand
GGATTTGGCGGTGGCGGGGTTGGTGTATCAAAGGGCGAAGGCGGCGGGGGTGGTGTAGGGCAAGGTCGGGGCCTGGAAGGCCTGATCCGCCACCAGCCGGAAAGCAACCGCATGGCCCAGCGCCTGGAAGCGGCCTTGGCCGCCTCGGTTGGAAGAATGCACACCAAGAACAAGCCGCACACGCTCGCTCCGCACGGTGGTGAACCCTGGACTAAGGCGACGGCGAAGACTCGTCTGTTGAGTCAACATGCGCGGTACTGATAGCGTCCTGACAAGTACAGGGCTCATTAGGACACTTTGCTTGACCATGACCAATGAATCAGAACCAAGCTTGTCTCTGCTTGCTCTGCAGGACGCCTCACTTGATGCAGTGACTGTGATCCGCGATGAGATTCAGTTCATCTTCGAAAACAATCCCGAGAAAGGGCCGTTTTCGCAGACCGTTTATGGCCTCGTAAAGCTGATGGGCGATCGAAGCCAATCCACGTTGATGCTAACCAGTTGGTCGATGCCATGGGACGCCGAGATTGTCTTGCGGGCATTCTACGAAGCCGCCGCCAAAGTCCTTCTTCTGACAATGTCCCCCAACGGTCAGCGCGAAAAACTGCTGACGGAATTTTGGGATGATTTCGATTCAATCCACACTGTTCGGCGGGCACGCAAGGCTGCACTTGCGCTCGGCACGCCTGGTGAGAGCGAAAGCGATCGGGACGTTTTCGAGGCACTGATCAATCCCAACTATAACGACCTGTCACATCGCCACAATAAGGCTGCCCGGAAGGCAATAGAACAGCGGTGGTCGTTCTCGGAAATAATTGAGACTCTCTCACGCTTGGGTGTCGGAAAAGATGTCCGGCACGCGACGTCGTTGCTTCACATGTACGGTATGGCCAGCCATTTCGTCCATAGCGACAAGACGGCCTTGGACTTGGCCCACGACCGGATTACGCGTCCTGAACCCGAAAGATCAATAGTAGCGGCTGCGCAGGCTGCTCGCATCCACTCTGACATCGTACATCTATGGTTCCTCTGCACGGACACGATTTCGCGCGCGCTCGGCGTTCCGTTCAGTGATGCCGCTATAGTCGTGGCAGCGGTGCAAAAGGTAGAACGGTTGGGCAGACCTTTCATCGTACTGTTCGAAGACAGCCAGAAAGCGTTCTACCAAGGCTTGCGGGAAAAATACGCGAGCAAGCGCACTGAGGTGGACCGGTGACTTGTTGGTCGATCGGCATGTGCTGTCTCGATCCTGGGCGCGCGGAGCGCCGAATCAGGAGGTTGCATTTTCCCGGTCCAGGCTTGAGTTCGTCCCAAACTACGCAACATAGATACCAGGAGCGGTCGGCTCCGTGTTGAGAGCCTTGAAGAGGCATTATGGACGTCCATTCCCCAAGCCAGCGTAGCTTCAATATGAGCAGAATTCGTTCTGCCCATACAAAACCAGAACTGATGCTTCGCCGCGGTCTTTTCAGAAGAGGGTTCAGATACCGTCTTCACGTTGCTACTCTTCCAGGCAAGCCCGACTTGGTATTTCCACAGTGGCAAGCTGTTGTTCAAATGCACGGTTGTTTCTGGCACGGGCACGAGAATTGCGTCCGCTTCAATCCTCCGACAAGTGCGAAAAAATTTTGGCAAGATAAGATCTTTCGAAACCGAGCCCGAGATCGGGAATGCGAAAGACTGTTAAATGAAAAGGGGTGGCGGGTCCTAACAGTCTGGGAATGCGCTCTTGTAGGCAGGCGGCGGCTGCCATTCGAACAGATTTTGGACGCCTGCGCAGATTTCTTGCGAGGCGATCAAATAAATAACGCCATTCGATCAACCGTCGGGCTTGAATAGCTTTTTCGTAAGAGCGACAAGTTGCCAATTCGAATGCCGCGGATGATCGACAATTCCTCTCACATGCATGCCTCCTTGCGCCAACGTGCCAAGATGCTATGAATTTGGCTTCATACCTGTCTATCCGGAGCGGCTATGTCCGATTCAGCTCAAGCTGCCCTGCCACTTGCGGAAAAAATCGAAAACAGTGCCAAAACGAAAGAACCGGTCGAGGGAAGCCTCAAAACGAATGACCGGATCATCGCTCGCGTCACGGACGGCATATATCGTGAACCGTGGTCAGCGTTCAGAGAGCTGATCTCTAATGCGTTTGACGCTGATGCAACCAAAGTATCGATCGATTGCGACTATCCTTTCTTTAAGGAAATTCGAATTACCGACAACGGTAACGGGATGAACGAAAAAATAGTCGGGGATTTGCTTGAAAATATTGGAGGAAGTTCGAAGCGAACTATAAGAGGAAAGGCATTAGGAACGGCCAATAAGGAAGATCCAACGAGAAGCCCTTCTGGTCGAAAGCTGATTGGGAAGATTGGCATAGGGCTCTTCGCTGTTTCTCAACTAACTCAGCAGTTCCAGATAATTACGAAAAGGAAAGGTGACAAGCGGCGAGTTTCGGCATCGATCAGACTGAATACATTTCAGGAAGATGCTTTTGCTAGCGATCAGGCTGACAAAGGATACGCAAGTGGTACATATAGTGTTCTAGCCGAAGACACTCTGGATACGGACATTCACGGGACGACGATCATCCTGACCAGTATCAGACCGGCCGTGCGGGAAAAACTTCAAAGTCAGGAAATTTGGTCTGCAATTGACGAGAACGAACCCGATGATGGCAGTGGCCTCATAGATGTCGTTGTTCCGCCACAATTCAATATCGGCCGAGTTGATGAAGATGGGGCGCTGGCGCATCCGCCAAAGCTGCCTTGGCAATCAGAAGATTCTCCGCTGGTGAAGTTTGCAAAGCTTGTTGATGCTGCCATTAGCACGAGCAAGTCCTCTAAGGAGCAGGCGAACCTTGCTCATTTTGATAATTATCTAAAAATGCTTTGGAGAGTTAGTGTCGCTTCTCCTATTGATTACATAGATGGTCATCCTTTCGATATCAAAGAGTCAGACGGATACGAAGTTTATAGCCTTTCAAACAAGAAGAAAGGCTCAGCAAATCAGGTTCACCTCAACGGTAAAAGCCTTCGGGAAGCCTTTTCGTTAAAAGCGGGAAACATCGGTCAGCTTCCCAACTTCGTGGTCACCATAGATTCAGTTGAGTTGCGTCGGCCGATTCGGCTTCCCTCTAAGCTGGCATCGTTCTCTCGTCTCGAAAGACCGCTTATTTTTGTTGGCCAAGTCTCAACGAACTTCGGTGGCGCATCTGTTGAGCGCTCAGGCGGATCTCTGTCGTTCGAGGCATACCTTTACTGGAACACCAGAATTGTGCCCAAGGAGAACATCGGGTCGATAATTCGAGTCAATGATGCGAGCGGTACGCTTTTTGATCCAGAGTTTCTCGGATACCAGGTGTCGGAGCAAACTAGAAAGAAGCAGGTGACTTGTGAGATATTTGTGAATGAGGGTTTGGATGGAGCCCTAAATATCGATAGAGAGTCGTTCAACACAAGTAACCCGCATTACCTTTACATCCAGAAGTGGCTTCACAGTGCGTTTAGGCAGTTTGCTACAATGCATAAGCGACTTGGGCGATCGATAAAGCCAGTCGTCCTGGATCCACAAGATATCGCCTTTCGGCGGTCGGTTGAAATCTGGAGCAAGATGCGCGGCAGCGACATTCCTCCTCCACTCATTTCGAGGCCATCCACGAGGCAGGAAGGGACGGAGTTTTTTGTTGGCGACATACCCGTTTCGCTTCCCCGCAGCGTAGGTGAGCCATCTGTTTCGGCGAGGTCAGACCTTATCGATGCAATTTCCATTGTACTTGATGCCCATGGTATACTTGAACGATTGACAGATGAAGGGCGCGCAGAGCTGATTTTTGACCTTGTGTCGATCTTAGAGAATGCCAAATGATCGACAATACTAGCGATGATGATTTCAGCGAGATTTCGCTTCCTCCGGAAACGACCACTCCAGCGTCACCCGAGCCGCTTAGATTTGCTCCATGGCATAAGCCAAGAAAACAGTATGTACGGAATAAGCAATGGCTGCACCATATTGACGCCATAGTGTCCAAGCTCGGAATTTCTAATTTCGTGGACGGTGAGCCTTTGCGCTATATGACACTGCCTGGCCCAGATCTTTTGGATATTAGGATGGTGGCCAAATTCTGCTCTAGCAAATCTATACGTTTGAAGTATACCGGCTTTTGTCAATCGACTGACACCGAAGAGAAAAGGCTTCGGCAGAACGTCAATGAATTCTCACTTACGCATCAGGAAGCCGTTGTCAGCAGTTCGAAAGTCGTGCGGTCGCGGGTGCAGGATGTTGGGATAAAGGATTCCGAGGCGGCCGTCGAAATGATGAAAGGCGGCCCGTTCGATGTCATCAATATTGACGCATGCGAGCCGCTTGCCAGCCATAACGAGAACGTTTCAGGAAGGCTTGTTGATGCAATTCGCTCGATCACTGAGTATCAACTGCGGGAACGGCGCAAACCATGGCTTCTGCTCCTGACAACCCCCATTCAGGCTGACTCGATTTCTTCTTCTAGCCTTTCCGCGCTCAATGGGCAGGTTATTACGAATGTGAGGAATGATTCTGCGTTCGCGAGCGAGTTGTCAGACCGTTTCGACAACGGTGAAGATGCAGAGGCGTTCCTCAGCCGCTTGTCGAAAACCACAGGGGATGGGCTGATTTCTGTATTCTCACTTGGTATCGCAAAATGGCTCATCCATCTCGCGGAGCAGGCGAAGTTCAAAGTGATAAAATTAAAGGGCTATAGTTATTCAATGTTCAGACAAGTCCCCTATGATCCTAATATGGTTTCATTGTGCTTCCTGTTCGAACCGGTACAATTATCAATTCAAGACACAACGGGATTAACTGAAAATAACAAGGTGACCGCATCAGCGGATAACACGCTACCGATCTCAAGTCACGTTCGCGCACTAAGGCGAGCGTTTGAGATCGAAAATATCGACATCAAGCTTCAAAACGACACCGCACTTTACGAAGCCTTGGTAGTGGAGAGCAAAGACCTTCTCAAGCAAGTCGGCTATTTGGTGGATGATGCCGAAGAAGGGTACGATGCTTGGTTAGCCAAATACCAAAATTCTATTACAGACGAGGCTGAACTTGTGTGAGGATCGACCTAGCAACGGCAAACGCCAATGGCGGCGGGACCGCTTCGCTTACTTGTTGCACCTGAGTAGACAGCGACCCAGATAGAACCATATCGCGCGGGAATCCCTGAAGAATCATGGCCTCAAAGACGCTGAGCCTTCGGGTGCAATTAGGATGGACATGGACCTCACGGTTCCCATAAGAAGCTGCATAGCTAGGCCTGTCCCAGCTGAGAGTCTTGAAGCTCCTTTTTGCTACAAAACCTTCAGAGAGTTCTCCAGATACAAACTTCGTTGACTTAGGCGCCATGCACCAGTGATTGGGGTGAAAAGGGATGTCCTCAGTCCGGAGGTGACGCTCCCAGAAGGCGGGCTTTGGTAAATCACCCAGCGCCTGACGAACAGTTCGCCTTTCCTCTGATTTTTCTGGAACTACCCAGGCACTCTGCGCGGCTTCCTTACTCAACGCGACCAAGAATAGGCGCCTGCGGTCCTGCGGAACATTGTATTCCAGCGCGTTCATGGTGGCGACAGTGACTAGGAAACCACTTTCTTGGACTCGGGCAATTTCCTTGTCAAGAATACCTCCTCCGCGCGAGCCGGCTAGCGCAGGAACGTTTTCCATTGCGATAAACGTCAACGGGCTTCGTTCATGTAATGACAACGCGACGTCAAAGAAACGATGAACTAGCTTGTTTCTCGGGTCATGCGTTCCGCCGTAACGATTCGCCAACGAAAAACCTTGGCAGGGAGGGCCTCCGATCACCCCTGCTGGCATAAACTTGCCGCCGAAGTCGGCGTCAATTTGGTCTACGGTTAGTGAGAGAATATCTCGCTCGAATGCCTTCCCTTTCGGAAAGCGCTTCCTCCAGGAGGAAAGACTGTCGGCTCTCTTGTCATACGCTAGTGCAGTCTCAAATCCAGCTTGATGAAATCCCAAATCAAGACCACCACAGCCGCTGAACAAACTCAACAAAGAATGGCCGTTTTGTTCCAAGTCTTCCAGCTTGGCGTGCGCGCCGTATCCGAGATCCACCGCGACACCCTTCTCTGGGTTTTGCTGTTGTTACCAATTGCCCAGACGGCATCAATGTCGCACTTCGCGGCCCGCGCGTCGGAACTCGCGAGCCAGCAAAACCAACCAACTTGGACCAATGTAACTGAGTCGAATCAAACTGAAAAGGAAGAATGGGAAACTAGTCCTTAAAACCTTGCGTTGTCGAGTTTCCCTCCGATGAGTCACGAACAGCGTTCAGCTTCCCCTCACCCCCCAGCCAGCCTCGGCAGCAGAAAAATCTCCGCCCCCTCCGGCAGCCTCTTGCTCCACGTATCCCGATAAATCGTGCCATCAATCGCGACCGCAATCCCGCGGTCGATCCACGGCTCGAACCCGGGATACTGTTCAGCCAGTTTCCTGAACAGTTCCCTGATGTCCTTGGCCTCGACCTCGACCTTGCTCTTGCCTCCGGCGGTCGTGGCCAGCGCGCCCCAGAGCGTGACTTCGACCATTGGAGCGCGAACCCTCCCTAGCCTTCCCGTTCCGCCTCGATCGCCGCGAGAATCCGCGGCGGCGACATCGGGATGTGGGTCATGCGCACGCCGGCCGCGTTCGACACCGCGTTGGCGATTGCCGCCAGCGGCGGCACGATCGAGGTTTCGCCGACGCCGCGCACGCCATAGGGGTGGTTGGGGTTGGGGATTTCCAGGATCTGCGTGTCGATCATCGGCAGGTCGGAGCACACCGGGATGCGGTAGTCGAGGAAGCCGGCGTTCTGCAGCCGCCCGTCCTTGCCGTAAATATACTCCTCGTTGAGCGCCCAGCCGATGCCTTGCGCCGCACCGCCCTGGTACTGGCCTTCGACATAGGTCGGGTGCACCGCCTTGCCGGCATCCTGCACCACCGTGTAGCGGATCACCTTGGTCGAACCCGTCTCGGGGTCGACCTCGACGTCGCATATATGGGTGGCGAAGGAGACGCCGGCGCCGTCGGCGACGAGCTCGCTATGGCCGGCGATCGGCCCGCCGGTGGTGCCCGATTTGGCCGCGATCTCCTTCAGCGACAGCTTGCCGAGATTGCCGTGCTTCTCGCCCTTGGCGACCGCATGGCCCTGTTCCCAGATCACGTCGTCGACCGAAATGTCCCACATCTGCGCGGCGCGCTCGCGCAGGATTTTTATCGCGTTGCGGGCGGCCGAGATGGTCGCCATCGAGGACGAGAAGGTGCCGCGGCTGCCGTCGGTCATGTCGTTGTAACCGAGAGACGAGGTGTCGGCGACCACCGCCTTGAGCTGCGAATAGTCGATGCCGAGCTCCTCCGCCGCGACCAGCGACAGCGAGGCGCGGGAACCACCGACATCGACGGTGCCGACGGCCAGCGACACTGAGCCGTCCATGCCGATGTTCAAGTCGACGCAGGTCTGGCCGCCGAAATTGAACCAGAAGCCGCAGGCCATGCCCCTGCCCTGGTTCTCCTTCAGCGGCGCCTTCATGTGCGCATGGCTCTTCACCGCTTCCAGCGTCGGGCCGATGCCGATCGGGCCGTAGACCGGGCCGTAGGAGGAGCGCGTGCCTTCCTGGGCGGCGTTCCTGATGCGGAATTCGACCGGATCCATGCCGAGCTCCTTGGCGAGCTCGTCGACGGCACTTTCCACCGCGAAGGCCGCCATCGGCGCCGAGGGCGCGCGATAGGCGGCGGTCTTCGGCCGGTTGACCAGCACTTCGTAGCCCACCGTCTTGACGTTATCGAGACGATAGCAGGCGAAGGCCGTCATGGCGCCGATCTCGGCCCAGGAGCCGGCATAGGGGCCGGCGCTGTAGCGCAGCGTCGCTTCCGCCGCCGTGATGGTGCCGTCCTTGCGGGCGCCGATCTTGACGTCGATCGAGGTGGCGCTGGTCGGACCCGAGGCGCGGAACACCTCGTCGCGGGTCATCACCAGCTTCACCGGGCGTCCGGCCTTGCGCGACAGAGCGAGCGCCACCGGCTCGGCCCAGACATGGGTCTTGCCGCCGAAACCGCCGCCGATCTCCGACGAGGTGACGCGCAGCTTCGAGGCTTCCATGCCCAGCAGCTGGGCGCAGTGCTGGCGGTAGACGAAATGGCCCTGCGTGCAGACCCAGAGATCCGCCGTGCCGTCGGAACTGACATTGGCCACGCAGGCATGCGGCTCGATATAGCCCTGGTGCGTCTGCTCGGTCTTGAACGAGCGCTCGACGATGAAGTCGGCCTGCCCGAAACCCTGATGGACATCGCCATGGCCGAACTGGCTGCGCTTGGTGACGTTGGAAGCCTTAACCGGCTTTTCCTCCAGCCCCTCGGTGAAGACCGTGTCGTTGATCAGCGGCGCGTGGTGCGCCATCGCCTCGTCGACGTCGGTGACATGCGGCAGCACCTCGTAGTCGACCTCGATCAGCTTCAGCGCCTGCCTGGCCGTGCGGGCGTCGATCGCGGCGACGGCGGCCACCGCATGGCCGTCATAGAGCGCCTTGGTGCGCGCCATGCAATTGTCGAGGATGTCGTACATGGCGGCATCGCCGTCGGTGAGGTCGGGCAGGTCGGCGGCGGTGATCACCGCCTTGACGCCCGCAAGCGCTTCCGCCTTCGAAGTGTCGATCTTGCGGATCTTGGCATGCGCGTGCGGGCTGCGCAGCACGCGGCCGACCAGCTGGCCGGCCATGTTGAAGTCGGCGCCATAGCGGGCGCGGCCGGTCACCTTGTCGACACCGTCGGGGCGGATCGGGCGCGTGCCGACGGATGCAAATTTACGCCCCGAAAAACGCGGATCGAAATTCATCTCAGGCTCCCTTCATAACGATGGCCGCGTCCTGGACGGCGCGCACGATCTTGTCGTAGCCGGTGCAGCGGCAGAGATTGCCGGCCAGGCCGAAGCGGATTTCCTCCTCGGTCGGGTCGGGGTTCTTGGCCAAGAGATCCTTGGCCGCGATCAGGAAGCCGGGCGTGCAGATGCCGCATTGCAGCGCGGCGTGCTCCAGGAATTTCTGCTGCAGCGGGTGCAGCCTATCGCCATGCGCCATGCCCTCGACGGTCTCGATGCGGCGGCCTTCGGCTTCCGCGCCAAGCACCAGGCAAGAACAGACCAGCCGGTCGTCGACGATGACGCTGCAGGCGCCGCAATCGCCCGTGCCGCAGCCTTCCTTCGCGCCGGTCAGCCCCAGCCGGTCACGCAGCACGTCGAGCAGCGTCTCGTCGGGCTGGCAGAGATATTCGACATTGTCGCCGTTGATCGTGGTTGAAACCGCTACGCCAGCCATCATTTGCCTCCTGCACGTGCATAGGCGGTCTGTGCGGCCCGCCTGGCCAGCACGCCCGCAACCTTGCGCCTGAATTCGATTGTGCCTCTTTTGTCGTCGATCGGCCGGCACGCCCCGGCGCAGACCTTGGCCAGCCGCTCCAGCGCCGCTTCGTCGAGCTTGCGGCCGATCAAGGCCTCGGCCGCTTCTTCCACCAAAAGCACGGTCGGCGCGGCGGCGCCGATCGCCACACGGGCAGCCGTCACGACGCCAGCACCGTCGAGCGTCAGGTTCACGCCGGCGCTGACCACGGCGATGTCCATCTCCGTGCGCGGAATGAACCTGAGATAGGCATCGGCCGAACGCGGCGCGGGCTTGCCGAGCAGGATCGCCTCGATGATCTCGCCCTTGGCGAGCGAGGTCCGTCCCGGCGCGGTCGGTACCGTCTCGACGGCGATGGTGCGCTTGCCCGACGGGCCGACGACCACGGCCTTGGCGCCCGCCGCCACCAGCGCCGGAACGCTGTCGGCCGCCGGCGAGGCGTTGCACAGATTGCCGACAATGGTGCAGCGTCCCTGCACCTGCTTCGAGCCGATCAGCTTGGCCGCCTCGACCACGCCAGGCCAAGCCTTCCTCAAGCCGGCGTTCTCGCCCAGCA
Source organism: Mesorhizobium sp. CO1-1-11 (assembly GCF_020164995.1). NCBI lineage: Bacteria > Pseudomonadati > Pseudomonadota > Alphaproteobacteria > Hyphomicrobiales > Phyllobacteriaceae > Mesorhizobium > Mesorhizobium sp. CO1-1-11. The sequence continues at coordinate 226,923 of NZ_JAIUHE010000012.1, read as the reverse complement.
CCGCGCAAGGCACGGCGGCGCCGATGCTGAAGCCGTCGGCGGTTTCCCTGATGTCGCGCAAGCCGGCGATCGACTTGATGTCGATGATCAGTTCGGGTTCGACAAAGCCGCCCTTCATCCTCACCAGGAGGTCACTGCCACCGGCAAGGATGGCGGCCGGGCCGGCCGATCCGGCCAATTGGCCGACGGCGTCTTCGATTGAAAGCGGACGTATGTAGCGCATCGTCTCCCCTTGGTATCGCGATTTTCAGCGACCGTTATAAACAATCGTCTCATAATGACCATCCGTTTCCCGAGCCGAGGCGATTGGGCCAGGTGCGGCAAAATGCGGTCCACTCGACCTGGAACATGGCCGCGAAGCGTCAGCCAGCGGGGGCCAATTGGGGCTTGACCGCCCCGCCTCGTGCGTCAATCCTTCCCGGCCAAGGGAGGAATTTCCATGCGACGTCTGTTGGCTGTGCTTTGCGCCGTGATGCTGGCCGCGCCGGCTGGCGCCGCGACGCTCTATTACGGCGCCCGGGTTGGAATGGAGCTTACCATCGTCAAAAAGTCGGGCATCGGCTCCACGCACGCCAGCATCCTGGCCAGGCACGACAGGCGCAAGGCCCGCCTCTACTGCCGCGAATACGGCCATGATTTCACCGAGGAGTGCATTGATGCGGAAATGAAGGCGCCCCTGCATTTCGAAATCACCGCCAACTGCAAGACCGGCGAATTCACCACTTTCTATGGCGCCGCCATGCTGTTCCAGGGCCGCAACAAGGGCACGGATGTGACGACGGATTACCGGATCACCGCCGTCGACGAAAAGGTGGTGCTGGATGGCTCCGGCGCCTCGGGCTACGATTATACGCTGGACCAGTTCAAGGCGCTCTGCCCCAACCGCGTGAAGTAGACCGGTCGCGAGGCCTGGCCCGCCAAAGCCCGGAACTTGGACCGTGGTAGGCAAGGCCGTTTATCGCTAGCACAGGACCGCAGTGGAGGCGAAAAACATGACCCTGACCAATCGCGACATTGTCGAACTGACTGAGTGGCGGCGCAAGCTGCACCGGCAGCCGGAAATCTCGAACGAGGAGGAGAAGACGGCGAAAGAGGTCGTCTCCTTCCTTGCCGACACCGGGCCGGACAAGGTGCTGACCGGCCTCGGCGGCAACGGCGTCGCGGCCATCTACGACAGCGGCAAAAACGGACCAACCGTCCTGTTTCGGTCCGAACTCGATGCGCTGCCGATCGAGGAACTGTCCGGCGTGCCGCATGCATCGCAAATTCCTGGCAAGTCGCATATGTGCGGCCATGACGGGCACACCGCCATCCTGGCCGCCCTTGGCCGCCAGTTCGGCCGCGAACGTCCCGCCAGCGGCCGCGTCGTGCTGATGTTCCAGCCCGCCGAGGAAACCGGCAATGGCGCGGCCGGCGTCGTCGCCGATCCGCGCTTTGGCGAGATCGCGCCGGATTTCGCCTTCTCGCTGCACAATCTGCCTGGCGTGCCGTTCGGCGAGGTCAGGCTCAAGCCCGGCGTGGTCAATTGCGCCTCGCGCGGCATGCGCATCGTTCTGGAGGGCAAGACCGCGCATTCCTCCATGCCCGAGACCGGAACCTCGCCCATGCCGGCGATCTCGGAGCTGATGCCGGCCCTGCCCGCGCTCGGCCGCGCGACTTTCGCCGACGATGATTTCTCCATGGTCACCGTCACCCATGCGCGGATGGGCGAAGCCGTGTTCGGCATCGCGCCCGCCCACGCCGAGGTCTGGGCAACGCTGCGCACGCGCCGCGACGAGCGCATGGCCGACCTCTGCGCCGCCGCCGAAACCCTGGTCAAGGAGATTGCCGGCCGCCACGGCCTCTCCGCCAGCTGGGATTATCACGAGATCTTCGTCGCCAGCGTCAACGCACCGGATGCGGTCGAGCACCTGCGGCGCGCCCTCGATGAAGAGAGCGTCGCGCATGGCGAGGAAGCCTTGCCGATGCGCGCCTCGGAGGATTTCGGCCTGTTCGGCCACAGCGCCAGGTCGGCGATGTTCTTCCTCGGTGCGGGCGAACACCACCCTGCCCTGCACAATCCCGACTATGACTTTCCCGACGACCTGATCCCGATCGGCTCGAAGATCTTCATGAGGACCGCGCGCAACCTTCTCGGCTGATCTCAGCGGAACCCCGGCCAGCACTGTGACAAAGCTCCGTGCCCGATCGACTGGCCACCTGGATGCCTCGAACTGGATATTCCCAACGGGCCGGATTGTGTGGCATCTGTCAGGCAACGCGAGGAGTTCGAAAATGTACACGCCGCCCGCCTTCCGCGACGACGACAAGGACAGCCTGATCGCGACGATCCGCGCCGCGCGGCTGGCCAATCTCGTCACCGCCACGGCGGACGGGCCGCTCGCCACCCCCCTGCCGCTTTTTCTCGACGAGACCGAGGGCGAGCACGGCGTCATCCATGGCCACCTGGCTAAGGCCAACCCGCAGTGGCGCGTTCCCGCGATCGGCGACGGGCTCGCCATCTTCATGGGCCCGGACGCCTATGTGACGCCGGCCTGGTACGCCACCAAGCAGGAAACCGGCAAGGTCGTGCCGACCTGGAACTACGCCGCGGTTCATGCCTACGGGCCGGTCGAGTTCTTCGAGGATGCGGACAGGCTGCTGGAAGTTGTCACCCGGCTGACCAACCTGCATGAGGGCGCGCGCGCCGCGCCCTGGTCCGTGTCGGACGCGCCGCCCGACTTCATCCAGTCGCAGCTTCGCGGCATTGTCGGCCTGCGCATGCCCGTCGTCAGGCTCGAAGGCAAGCGCAAGATGAGCCAGAACCGCAACGCCGCCGACCGCGCCGGCGTGGCCTCCGGGCTGGCCGCGAGCGAGCGTCCGTCCGACCGCGAGGTCTCCGCCCTCATCCCGTGAAGGCACGGCGCCTCACCTTGCCAGCACCAGGTCGGCGTCCTCGAGAACGTACCGGACATAACGGTAGTCGCGAATGAAGCTGATCCGGCCGTCGCGCCATTCCAGCCACATGAAATGACTGGGTTTCGCGTCGGCCCGGTCTTCGAACACCGCGATCACCTCGCGGCCCTCGACCCATGCCGGCCTGAGCCACAAGCCGTCGCTCCTGGCGTAGATGGTGAAGAACATGCCGACGTCGGCGGCCCCCGCGCGCGGCTTGTGCGTGGACTGATGGAGCCTCACATCGTCGGCCAGCAGCGCGCGCAAGCCGTCCCAGTCGCGTCGGTTGAACAGATTGACGTAGCGCAGGATGGCCGCCGATGCGATGCGCGCGTCGGGAAGCGGATTGGCCTGGGCGTTGATCCGCCGAAGCCGGGCGCGGCCGCGCGCCAGATGCGCCTTCACCGCATCGACCGTGATGCCGAGCAGGGCGGCGATGTCGGCCAGCGGCTCGTCGAGCACATCCCTGAGGACGACCACGCTGCGTTGCGTCACCGGAAGCTCGGCGAAGCGCGACACGGCGGTTTGCACGGCTTGCCTGCGCATCAGCACCTCCACCGGGTCGGCTTCGTCGGCTATCGCGAGCGCCGCCTCGATCGGCTCCGAGGCGCGGATCGCGCGGCTGCGCAACAGGTCAAGCGCGCGGTTGTGGGCGATCCGGAACAGCCACGGCCTGAGCCGAGGCACCTCACACAACTCCTCCAGGGCAACGACGGCGCGCGCGAACGTGTCCTGCACGACATCCTCGCCGTCGATGACCGAGCCCATCAGGCGCGAACAATAGCGGTGCAGCTCCGGCCGCAAACGCGGTGGCAAGGGCAAGCAGCCCTTCCTGCCGGTCGCGCTCCACCGCTGGCTTTGCGTCGCTCAAGGACCCGCGCCCTCCATGATCGTCACCCCGGCGTCGCCACTGAGGCCGAAGACGACGCCCTCGCCATATTGCGGGTCTTCCAGCAGCGAGACCACCCTGTCGCCGAACGCCCGGGGCGGCATCGGCGCGCCGAAGCGGGTGACGAATTGTTCCGGCGTGATGCCCATCGAGCCGGCATAGGCGCCAGCGGCCGCGTCGCCGATCCCGGTGGCGAGGATCATCTGCCGCGGCACGATCGCCTGGAAGCGTATGCCGAGGCCTTTCTCCTGCGCCACGCCATTGGCGTATTTGGCCATGAACCAGAGCATCCGCTTGGCGCCGCCATAGCCGCCCGACATCTGCGACCCGGTGACGGCCGCACCGCTCGACCCGACCAGCACCCGGCTGCCCGGCCCGAGCGGCAGGTTCAGCGCCGCCTGCAGCCAGTAGAGCCCGGCCTTGACATCGGTTTCCCATGCGATGGAGAAGTCCTCCCACTTCAACTGGTCCAGCCGCCCCATGCGGGGCGTGGCGCCGGCGTTGAGCACCAGTATGTCAGGGCGGACCTCGCCAAGAATGCGATGGGCGGCGTCCTCGTCCGTGACATCGGCGGCGATGGTGGCGACCCCAAGCCGCGCACCGACCGCCTGCAGCGCCTCGGCGCCCCGCGCGACCACGGTCACGCCGGCACCTTGCTCGACAAGCGCTTCGACCAATCCGAGGCCAAGCCCACGGCTGCCGCCGGTGACCACGATTTTCTTATCCCTGAGGCTCATTTGACCCTGCTCCAGTGTTTCACTGTAGCTAAGACGTTTGAGGATCCGGAAAAGAGTCAGCGGTGGGGGAGATTTGTCGTCAGCCAGAAGCCGGGTCGACAGTCCGCGCCGCTGCTCGCTATGGATCTTGACGAAAATTGGTGCGCCGGTTTGGACATTGGGGCGCAACATGTGCTCCATGGCAGGTGACGAAGCGGTGGGGAAGAAGTGAAGCGCGTTTTTCGATTGTTTGCGGCGGCCGTCATGGCGTTCGCGCTGAGCGGCTGCACCAGCGTTTCCTACTACGCGCAATCGCTGGAGGGCCATGTCCGGATCATGGCCGCGCGCCAGGACGTTGGAAAACTGATCCAGGCCCCTTCGACGCCGGAGGCATTGCGCGCCAAGCTGACGTCGGCGAGCGCCATAAGGCGGTTCGCGACGGATGAGCTGGCACTGCCCGACAACAGCAGCTATCGCAGCTATGTCGACATCCACCGGGACGCCGTGACCTGGGCCGTTTTTGCCGCCCCGCAATTCTCGCTCACGCCCAAGACATGGTGCTTTCCGGTTTTCGGCTGCGTTCCGTACCGGGGATACTTCGATCGGAAATCCGCGACCGAAAGCGCCATGGCACTTCATCGACAGGGGCTGGACGTCTATGTCACCGGCATCACCGCCTATTCCACGCTGGGCTGGTCCAGCGACCCGCTGCTCTCGACCATGCTGCGTCAGGACGACACCTATCTGGCGAGTCTTGTCTTTCATGAACTGGCGCATCAGCGCCTCTATGTGAACGGCGATTCCGCATTCAATGAGGCTTTCGCGGTCGCCGTCGAAACCACCGGCACGAGAAAATGGCTCCGCGCCGCCGACGATCGCGCCGGCTTGCGCCGCTACGAGGCCGATCGCAAGCGCAGCGCCGATTTTCTCGCACTGGTGTCAAAAACCCGCGACGAGTTGCGGCAGGTCTATGAAAGCTCCCGGCCCCCCGACGGGATGGCGGCGGCCAAGGCAGCCACGCTCGACAGGTTGCGGACGCGCTACCGGCAAATGCGCGACGGAAGCTGGCACGGATACCGGGGATACGATGCCTGGTTCAACGCGCCGATCAACAACGCAAAGCTCGCCGCGACGTCTGTCTATGGCGAACAGGTTCCTGCGTTTATTCGCTTGTTCGATTTATGCTCCGGCGATTATCCAAGGTTCTACGCATCCGTTCGACGGATCGCTGATCTGCCGCAATTGTCCCGTGCCGAAGCGCTCAAGGCGGCGACCACGTGCGATTGACTTGCAGAGCACGGTGGCCTTTGGCGTGCTCCGATGACTCTAAGCCTGGTTCGCCAAGACCTACGGTCCTATGTGCGCGTCGAGCACGAAACGCTCGCATTGCTCGCCGTCGGACTCGTCGATCAAGCTGTCGACATGTGTGAAGCCGAGCTTCGCCAGGATCCGCAGCGACGCGACATTGCGCGCCGCCGCCTCGGCCGTCACCTGTTCGAGCGCCAGGCTCTCGAAGGCGTAGCGAACCACTTCGCGTGCCGCCTCGGAGCCCAGCCCCTGCCCCCAATGCGCACGTCCCAGCACAAATCCCAATGCGGCCGACCTGGCATCGTCCGCGCCGAAGGACAGGGTTATCGTCCCGATCGCGTCCGCCACGCCTGGCTGGTCTATCGACCATTTGATCGCCCGGCCGTCGGCGAACCGCTGACGCGCAAGGGCGAGCCATCGCGCGCCCGCGCTGATGTCGTCGGCAACGGGATCGCCGGCAAGGGAGGCGGATCCGACATCGCTCGCGCGCGCGAACCACGCCGGGATATCCCGCTCGCCCGGCGCCCGAAGCACGAGCCTTGGTGTGGTGAGCCTGGGAACTGCTTTCATGGAGGGCATTTTCGCCCTGAGGCAGCACCAATGCAACGGCGCTGAGGGCCGCGGCGGCTGACCGCCAGGCCGGAATTCGACCCCAAGGTACGCCCAACCGCCTTCAGCCTCAGCGCCGAGCGCTATCACTCCGGGACCACCCGGCTGCCGCCGGTCATGGCGTGAGATTTGGTGATGGCGCCAGCCCACCACAGGGCGGGACTATGACAACGCGCGTTGGGGATTCGCGATGAACGGCCGTTGTGGGGCCGAATCCAGACTGACTGGCTTCGGGCCTGCACAAACGAAAGCTGCTGTTTGGCGATCGACTCTTTTAGGATGACAAGACAATCTGCGAACGGTGATGCAGTAGCCTTCGTGAGTGCATGGAACAACGCCCCGAACCATGCGTAACGATCAATAATCAACGATGCCGCGCTGCGAAGAGTGTCTCGCCAGGATCAAGGTCGTTGAGGACCGCGCGTTTAATAATGGCTGGCACCGACGCGTCGTCAAGGTCGTAACTGCCAAGACCGCTTAGGGCAACGCGCCGGTCGATCTCAGTCCCGATGAAATCCATGACAACGCGAGCCGCGGCAATGGCCCGGGCTGGGCCATGGCTGACGCTAACGGTTAGTCCGTTCATTCGCCTCGACTTACGTCCACGCGGATACAGGAACATCGTGGAGACTTCTCGGCCGGTCCCACGGTGATAGTCGATATTGATCAACCGATCGCCAACGCTGCCAACGATACCACGGTAGGTGATAAAGGCTGACGAGGCGTCCGCCCCCTCGTCTTCTCCGAGGTAGCGCTGTTTGACCGACGATACGAGCATACCCTCACTCTCGTACCAGTGCACCAGCTCACGCTTGATCCGGTGGCCACCGAGGTAGGTGTAAAAATACTTGAAATAGAAGCCTTGATACTCGGCCAACTGAGGCAACCCAAGGACGGCGCGACGAAGATCGTCCCAGCGCCGTGATGCCGGCTCAGCCTCTACCATGGTTCGGGGCTTGAAGGATGCCGCAAACGCGGAGCTTGGCATGAACAAATGTTCGGGTTCGAGGCCGAAAAAGTCGCTGATAAGCTTATAGTTATGCCGCGACGGAAACGCCGTACCAGCCAAGTAGCGGTTGAATTGCTGCCGGTTAATCTTCAATCGCCGGCATACCTCGGACACGGAACGGTAGTGATCGCAGCAGAGTTGGAGGTTTGCACAAAAATCGTCTTTGCGTTCGGCGAGGATGAGCTGAGGCGGAAACATACAGACTCCACTTTTAAGCGACTTGAAGCGTAGATCGCTAAAAGTCGCTTAATCTAGCACACAAGCCTTTGATGGCGTCAAGAAGCAGCGCGTGAGACGCTCGGAACTGGTAACAAACTGGTTCTGGCGATGAAAATGATGCGCAAACTTCTCCTGACCTGGCTTGCTTGGGGTGTGGCATTGAGCATATCCGCACCGATCTTCTTGATGCTGCTGACAGCACTGAAATCGAATGTCGACGCTCTTGAGCCGTCACGGCTCCTGTTCATCCCAACGCTGGACAACTTTATCGCAGCCGGCTCACCTAGCGGCATTCAGCGGCCACTGTTGAATAGCGTCGTGGAGGCTGGCGGAGCGACGGCTCTGTGCTTTTTGTTAGCTCTGCCAACGGCCTATGCATTGGCGCTCTGCAATGCCAAGCATCGAAGGGCGGTGCTGCATGGCATGCTGATGACCCGGTTCATGCCCGGCATCGGTGTGGCGATACCGATGTATCTGATCTTCAACGCCGTCGGCCTGATTGACACCAAACTCGCGCTCATCGTCATCTATACCACAACCAATCTGCCGATCGTGGTTTGGATGCTATTCTCATATCTGCGCGAGCTCCCACCTGGTATTCTGGAGAGTGCCCAGATGGATGGTGCGACCGTACGGCAGCAGATTATCTTTGTGCTGGTGCCCTTGTGCTTACCCGGCCTGTGCTCGACCGCACTTCTATCCGTCGTCCTGTGCTGGAATGAAGCATTCTGGAGCGTTCAGATGACATCGTTAGAGGGTGCGCCCCTGAGCGCTTACATCTCCACCCTGTCAAACGATCTGTTATGGGGAAGGCTGTCTGCAGCTTCTCTGCTGGCGATCGGTCCTATTCTTCTGATCGGCTGGCTGACGCAGCGCCAGTTCGTGCGTGGGCTGACGTTCGGTGCCGTACAGTAAGTGATTAGGTGTCTGAGAAGCGTTGCGTCGGCTTCCAGCGTGGCGAACAAACCAGTGCCGCCTTCAATCCCCGTCAAGGCGAGATGATCTCTCCCTTCGCGGCTTAGCCGTAGTTCTTGAGGTCCGCTTCCCACCCCAAAATAGAAAGGACAGCAACGTTCTCCATGAGCCGAAGGGGTCATCCGCAATGGAAGCGGCACTCCATCGTTCGTTCTTGGCGGGTATGAAACCTGGCGTGCACAGGATTCGGACTTTCGCCTGACCATGGACTTAGCTGTATGATTCGTGTCTGGTTTGGAAAATTCCGGGGCTAGATTTGAGTGACCGGAAGGCAGGCGCACATGTCTGGAGTGAGTGGCCGTGCTTACTTCTGTCTATTTTCAATCTTTAGATTTGGGAGGTCGGGTCGCTTGGATACAACACCGGCCTCCTTCAAGGCTTGTATCCAACCTTTTTGAGGAGCTTCTCTGTTTTGGCGCGCTCCTCATCGAGAGCGCTCTCACGTTTGACCTTGGGCATGCGTCCTCCATTTGGTTGATTGTCGTTCGCCAGCAACTGGATTGCCAGCACTATCGCCGAGGATGTCAGCTTTGAGGTCGCGGCAGGGACTATTTCAACGTCTGAAATGCGGCGCATTCCTGACGTAGGTAGCCAACGTGCGTCTCGTATCACATCTTGCGGTTTAAGCACCGGTGGCAGCACGGCGGCCCAACCCGCCTGTCCTACACAAAGCTGTCACCAACTGAGCTTATCCGATCCTCGGGAATGAACCATCCACATGACACGCCTTGAAACCGCCGGCCGGAGGGCGATCGGGACATGTGGAATGCTGTTTTCGGAGACGACCATGCTTGAACGGACGGACAGGGCCGCACCCCATCGGAATCAGCCGACAAAACAGGATCTGTGGTTGAGCGAATTCGAGATTGTGCTGCGCGACCGTGTCATTGCCAATGGCGCGGTCAGGATCGAAGACGGCCTGATCGCCGAGATCCGCGACCGGCCTGTCGAGAATGCCGACTTCGTCGGCGGCGGCCGCCTGCTGCTGCCTGGTTTCATCGACATGCATGGCGACATGGTGGAACGGGAAGTGGAGCCGCGCAGCGGGGTCCACGTGCCGATGGAGATCGGCATCGCCGAGCTCGACAAGCGGCTGGCCTCCTGCGGCGTGACCACAGCCTATGCCGCGCTCTCCTTCATCGGCAACAGCGCCACGGCCGCCTTGCTGCGCTCGGAAGAACACACATCGTTCATCATCGAGACCATCACCGGGCTGAAAGACCACCTTCTGGTCGATCACCGCATACATGCCCGCTTCGAGGTGACGTTCAGCGCGGCTGTCGGCGTGCTGGAAAGATTGATGGATGCCGGCAAGCTGCATTTGGTTTCGCTGATGGATCACACGCCCGGCCAGGGACAGTATCGCGACGTCGAACTGTATATCGCCCGCCTGGCCAAGGAGCGCGGCATGTCGATAGCCGACGTATCCGAGGTCGTCGGCAAGCGCATGGCCGATCGAAACGGGCATGGCGGTGTGCTCGGCACGCTGCAGAGCCTGTCGGCGTTTGCCCGCGCGCGCGGCATCGTGCTCGCCTCGCACGATGACGACACGCTGGAAAAGGTGGAATTCGTCCACGGCCTGGGAACCGTGCTCAGCGAATTCCCGGTGACGCTGGAGGCGGCGCGGGAAGCCCGCCGGCTGGGCATGTATACGGCCATGGGCGCGCCCAATGCGCTGCGCGGAGAATCCTATTCCGGCAATCTTTCCGCTCGCCAGGCCTATGAGGCCGGGTTGCTCGACATGCTGGCCAGCGACTATCACCCGGCCTCGATCCTGCCGGCCGTGCTCGGCCTGGCGAAACTGAGCGACGGTGGCCTGGCGAAGGCGGCGGCGCTGACGAGCGCCAACCCGGCCGCCGCACTCGGGCTCACCGATCGCGGCGCCATCGAAGCTGGGCTGCTGGCCGATCTCGTCGTGGCCGACCGCCAGCCGGTGCCACGTGTGCGAGCCACCTTCCGCGCCGGCCGCATGATCTACGGCGACGGTACGCTTGAACCGGCGCGGAACAGGGCGATCGAGGGAGGCCGCGACCGGCCGCTGCCAGCCGACCGAGGGCAATCCCAGGACTAGCGGTTCTCTGGGAAAAGCGCGTGGCGCTTCCCCAGTAGTTGCTAAAGATCGAGCGCCACCATCATCCCGCGCACCTCCGCCATTTCCAGCAGCAGATCCTGCAGGCTTTCGGTGGTCAGCGGCGCACCTGATATCGCCGGCAGTTCCGCGATACTCTCCCTCATCGAAATCACGGGGACCCCGGTTTTCTCAGAAAGCAGCCGCGCGATGGCTGCGCGGACAAGCGCAATCTGGTCAGGCATGATTCCCCTTTCATGCTACGATAACGGCACCATTTTCTTCATGCTGTATGCCTTGCCGCAACTTATGCGAGCATTCATTCACGCTTGCAAGTCGTCTCGTTGATGTTCGTACGATCGACAGCCGCCCAACGGGGAGAGCGACGGCATCCCGCTGTCGTCGTCTTCCATGGCGCGGAGCAGGGCAAGCGGCACTTCGTGCCGGCAGAGCCCGATCAAAATCCTGCCTTGCACCGTCACCGGCAATTCGGTGTATCTGTCGAAAATGGAATACGTGCCTGTCGGCTCATTCAAAATCTCGAAACGGTCCAATGCAAACCTCAACCTTCCGCGGAACGCAGTAACGCACGCGTCCATCGGAGGTTGCCTAAAAAACGATTTTTTCGGGGAGGCGCGAAAGAGTTCCAATTGGCTCTTGCCGAAGCCGGCGGCCTCGCTCATCCATGGCGTACAGACACTGGGGCCAATGATGACCGAGACCAGCGTTCACCTCGTCGAAGCGTCGATCGACCAATTGCGCCAAGCGCTCGACAACGGCGCCATCACCAGCGTCGAACTGGTCGCGGCCTATGTCAGGCGGATCGCGTATTTCGACCGGCACGGCATCGCGCTGAACGCCGTGCCGGTGCTCAACCCTGAAATGTTCGAGAATGCCGCCGCTTCCGACGAGCGGCGCCGGCAAGGAAAGACGCTTGGCCCGCTCGACGGCATCCCCTACACCGCCAAGGACAGCTACAAGGTCAAAGGCCTGACGGTGGCTGCCGGCTCGCCCGCCTTCGAGCATCTCGTCGCCAATGAGGACGCCTTCACCATCGCCCGGCTGCGCGCCGGCGGCGCGGTGCTGATCGGCCTCACCAACATGCCGCCCATGGCCAATGGCGGCATGCAGCGCGGCGTCTATGGCCGCGCCGAAAGCCCCTACAATGGCGACTATCTGACCGCCGCCTTCGCGTCGGGCTCCTCCAACGGCTCGGGCACCGCGACGGCGGCCAGCTTCTGCGCCTTCGGGCTTGGCGAAGAGACGTGGTCGTCCGGCCGTGCGCCGGCCACCAACAACGCGCTGGTCGCCTACACGCCCTCGCGCGGCGTCATTTCGGTGCGCGGCAACTGGCCCTTGGTGCCGACCATGGATGTCGTGGTGCCGCACACGCGCAGCGTGCCCGACATGCTGGAACTGCTTGACGTCATCGTCGCCGACGATCCGGAAACGCGAGGCGATTTCTGGCGCGCCCAGCCTTGGGTGGCGCTGCCGAAAAGCTCCGGGATGCGGCCACGACGTTATACCGACCTGACGCTTGCGGGTTCGCTGAAGGGCAAGCGGCTCGGCGTACCCAGAATGTATATCGGCCGCGACGCAGAAATAGATCGCCCGATCGAAACCCGCGCCTCGGTACTTGATCTCTGGGAACAGGCGGCCGCGGATCTGCGGCGGCTCGGCGCCGAAGTGGTCGAGGTCGACTTTCCCGTCGTCTCCAACTATGAGCGCGACCGCCCAGGCGCGCGGACCATGGTCGAGCGCGGGCTGGTTCCGGAGGACTTCGCCGACCGCGAAATCTGGGATCTCTGCATCTGGGGCTGGGACGATTTCCTGCGCGCCAACGCCGACCCTGCTCTGCCCGATCTCGCCTTGGTCGACGGCCCAAAAATCTTCCCGCAGCCACCGGGCACGCTGCCCGACCGCTATGAAGGCGGCTTCGATCTGGCGCAGTATGTCGAGCGGGCAAAGCTTGGCGTCGCGCCCTTGACCCACATTCCCACGATCGCAGATGGCATCAAGGGACTCGAAGCAACAAGACGCATCGACTTCGAGGACTGGCTGGACGCACAAGGCCTCGATGCCGTGGTCCTGCCGGCCGCCGCCGATGTCGGCCCGGCCGACGCCGACGTCAACGAGGCGTCAGCCGATCTGGCCTGGCGCAACGGCACCTGGGTCGCCAACGGCAATCTGGTCTGGCGCCATTTCGGCATCCCGACCGTCACCGTGCCGATGGGCACAATGGCCGACATCGGCATGCCGGTCGGCCTGACCTTCGCAGGCAAGGCCTATGACGATGAAAGGCTGCTTTGCATGGCCGGCGATTTCGAGCGTTCCACGCAGCGCCGCACCCAGCCGCCGCGCACGCCTGAATTGCCTGATGATGTCTTTTCGCGCCAGCGTACTCAAGCCGGCAATGGCAAGGCGCCGATAGTGGAAATCGCGCTAACAGCTGAAACGCGCGCGTCCGGTGATCACGACGAGATCACGGTCACAATCGACCTGGCTGTCGAGGCAAGCGAAGCGGAGCACGCCAGCCTCAAGGTGCATGTCAACGGCCAGGCGATTGACATGCACCAAGCCGGCACGCGGCTCAGCGGGCGGGCGCTCGTCCCTGCCGTCGAGCATCGGCGCTTTCACAGCGTCTGGCGCGGCTCATACGGTTCGATCGTCACGGCGGTGGTGCGGCTACAGGATGGACGCAGCGCCGGCGCCTATGTGGTCACCGGCGGAATCGAGTGATGATGCGCCGTACGGGCCGCCTTACCATGCACAACGGGCCAAGCCACGGAACCCAGCCATGATCAAAGTCAAGCAACTCGCCCATGTCTGCATTTTCGCCAACGACCTGGAAGAAACACGGCGCTTCTACGAAAATGTCCTTGCCATGGACATACAGTTCAATTTCCTGCGCGATGGCGCGGTTTTCGGTTTCTACCTCAATTGCGGCGGCCGCAGCCATGTCGAGGTCTTCCAGAAAGAGGGCGCGCGGTTCAGCGAGACGGATCAGATCAACCATTTCTGCCTGGAAGTCGAAGACATCGACGCCGCGATCGCGCACATCGCGTCCATGGGCGTGGACATCACCGCCAAAAAGCACGCCTGCGACGACACGTACCAGGCCTGGCTGCGCAACCCCAACGGGGTGAAGATCGAACTGTTCGAATACACAGGCAAAAGCGCGCAATTCACCGGCGGCGACCGCGTCACGGACTGGTAGGCTAGTCGCGCGCGGCCCACAGCAAACCGCGCTCCGTGATTAGCGCCATTTCCGGCACCGCGAACTCGTCCGCCGTATGGCCAAGGGAACTGTAAAAAACCTTGCCCGCGCCATAGCGGCGCTTCCAGACGACCGGCATGACGACGCCGTCGATCCCGGGAAAATGCGCGTCGGTAAAGGTGGTGGTCGCCAGCACCTCGTTGCCCGGGTCGACATGCATGTAATATTGCTCCGACCGGTATGCGAAATCGCTGACGCCTGTCGTGACCGGATCGTCCGGCCGTGTGATGACGACATGGTAGTCGATGATGTTGCCGGGATGCGCGACCCACTGGCCGCCGGTCATGAACTGGTAGTCGGGCTCCGCGCGAAAACTGTCGCCCATCGTGCCGTGAAAGCCGCCAAGCCCGCTCCCCAGGCGAACCGCCTGCGTCAGGTTGTTCAGCTCGGCCTTTTCGATCGTCGACATGGTGATGACAGGCACGATGAGATCGAATGAAGCAAGGTTCGGATCGGCGAATATCGCTGTCCCCTCGCCGAGCGTGACCGCGAAGCCGTTACGCTCCAGCATGTCGCGGATGATGTTGGCGCTGCGCTCTGGCGTGTGGCCTTCCCAGCCTCCCCAGGCAATCAGGGCTTTCCTGGACATGCGGCAACCTCCCTCGATCCATTAGACCGACGACCGCTCCCCGCACCGGTCAGCGCCAGCCTAGCGCCGGCGCGACATGGGTGAGGATCGCCTCGATGACATGGGCGTTGTAGTCGACGCCGAGCTGGTTGGGAACCGTGAGCAAAAGCGTGTCGGCCTCGGCGATCGCCTCGTCCTGCGCCAACTCCTTGATCAGCACGTCCGGCTCGGCGGCGTAGCTGCGGCCGAAGATCGCCCTGGTATTTTCCTCGATAAAGCCGATCTGGTCGCGGCTCTCATTGCCGCGCCCGAAATAGGCGCGGTCGCGGTCGTCGACCAGCGCGAAGATGCTGCGGCTGACCGAGACGCGCGGTTCGCGTTCATGCCCGGCCGCCTTCCAGGCTTCGCGATAGATGCGGATCTGCTCGGCCTGCTGGACATGGAACGGCTTGCCGCTCTCGTCGAATTTCAGCGTCGAGCTCTGCAAATTCATGCCGAGCTTCGCCGCCCATTCAGAGGTGGCGTTGGTCGCCGCGCCCCACCAGATGCGCTCGCGCAAGCCCTCCGAATGCGGCTCGAGCCTGAGCAAGCCGGGCGGGTTGGGGAACATCGGCCGTGGATTGGGCTGCGCGAAGCCTTCGCCGCGCAGCGTATCGAGGAACACCTCGGCGTGATGCCGCGCCATGTCGGCGTCGCTTTTGCCTTCCTGCGGCACATAGCCGAAATAGCGCCAGCCATCGATCACCTGCTCGGGCGAGCCGCGGCTGATGCCGAGCTGCAGCCGGCCGCCGGCGATGATGTCGGCCGCACCCGCATCCTCGGCCATGTAGAGCGGATTCTCGTAGCGCATGTCGATGACGGCCGTGCCGATCTCGATGCGGCTGGTCTTGGCGCCGACGGCCGCCAGCAGCGGGAATGGCGAGGCGAGCTGGCGGGCGAAGTGATGCACGCGGAAATAGGCCCCGTCGGCGCCGAGCTGCTCGGCGGCGACGGCGAGATCGATCGATTGCAACAGCGCGTCGGATGCCGAACGCACCTGCGATTGCGAAGAGGGCGACCAGTGCCCGAATGACAGGAAACCAATTTTTTTCATGGTCCTGAAGTATATGCGGGCAGCACATGCTTCAATGGCGAAAGAACAGGGTTACACACCGTCGCCCTCCGCAATAGCTTAAACGCGCAACACCAGAGGCGTCACCAGAGAGTCGGCCGCTGTGGAGGATGGATGCTCAGGGGAATCCGCATCGTCGAGATCGAGGCGCTGGGACCGGCGCCCTTCGCCGGCATGCTTTTCGCGGACCTCGGCGCCGATGTCATCATCGTTCACCGCAGGGAGCCGTCCGTGCCGGGCGCGCCCCAGCGCTCGCTGCTCGATCGCGGCAAGCGCTCCATCGCGCTCGACCTGAAGAATATGGACGACGTGGCCGTGCTGACGCGCCTAATCGCCACCGCGGACGGGTTGATCGAGGGGTTCCGGCCCAGCGTCATGGAGCGTCTCGGGCTTGGCCCGGAGGTCTGTATCGCGGCCAATCCGCGCCTGGTCTACGGCCGCATGACCGGCTGGGGCCAGGACGGTCCGCTGGCCGGCCCCGCCGGCCACGACATGAACTATATCGGCCTGTCCGGCGCGCTCTGGTACGGCTCCTTGCCGGGAGAGCCGCCCATGGCGCCACCGACGCTCGTCGGCGACGTAGGCGGCGGGGCGCTCTATCTGGTGATAGGCATGCTGGCCGCCATGATGAACGTGCGCGCCGGCGGCCAGGGCATCGTCGTCGACGCGGCGATCGTCGACGGCTCGGCCCATATGATGAACCTGCTGATGTCGCTCGCACAGTCCGGCGCGCTTGCCGCCGACCGCGGCCGCAGCCTTCTCGACGGACCGCATTGGTGCCGCGTCTACCGGACATCGGATGGCGGCTTCATCAGCGTCCAGTGCGTCGAACCTAAATTCTATACGCTCTTCCTCGACAGGCTTGGCTTGACCGCCGATCCGCAATTCGCCAACCAGTTCGATCGCGAACTCTGGCCGCAGCTGGGCGACCGGCTGGCGGCGATCTTCGCCACGCGACCTCGCGACGCATGGGTCAAGTTGTTCGCGGGCTCGGACGCCTGTGTCGGCCCAGTCTTCAGCCCCCATGAAGCGGCCCAGCATCCGCACATGGCCGCACGCGGCACATGGCTGACGGTGGACAGCATCCTGCAGGCGGCGGCCGCGCCGCGCTTTTCCGGATGGGAACAAAAGACACCGGCCAAGAGCCCCATGCGCGGCGAACATGACGCAGAAATCCGCGCAGGCTTGCCGAGTTGAGGCGAGGTCCATGACAGTTCGGTCGATCGTAAAATTCCCCAATCCCCTCCTTCGCGCCGTGGCCGAACCCGTGGAGCTGTTCGACGACGATCTGCAGGCCTTGGCCAGCGACCTCATCGACACCATGCGCGCGGCCCCCGGAATCGGTATCACCGCCCCGCACATCGGCATTCTGAAACGCCTGGTCGTCATCCAGCTCCCTTCCGCGGCAAAACCGGCGATCTATGTAAATCCGGCCGTCGTCCAGGCCTCGACCGAAATGATCCGTCATGAGGAAGGCAGCGTTTCGATGCCCGGTGTCACCGAGGACATCGAACGGCACGCCCGCATCCGCGTTCGCTATCAGGATCTGGATGGCGGTGAGCGGTTCGAGGACGCCGAGGGCCTGCTGGCGGTTTGCCATCAGCATGAGATCGATCAGCTCGACGGGCTGTTCTGGACGCACAGGCTGACCCGCCTCAAGCGCGACCGGCTGATCAAGCGCTATGGCAAGCTGATGCGAACCTCGTAGACGCCACGGGGCGGATCGCAATGTTACGCCGGGCGCGTGGCCGCGCCGGCGGACCGTGTCACGTTCGCAACGTGCTAACCTGATCGCGGACGAAACGTCCGCCGGTCATTTTCCGCAGTGGTGATCGTTGATCTTGTTTATCGCAAAACCGTCCGGACCAGTCCGGTGGTAGGAGCAGGCTCCAGCGGCCGTTGTGAACAACTGCTGGTCATAGTAGCGCGGGCCGCCGAAGAGGAAGTCGATGAGATCGTCATTGGCGGGAACGTAGCGCTCCTGTTCGTCCTGGTGATGACGGTGCTTGGCGCCCGCGAAAGCCAACGAGGACATGCCGAAGCCCATCGCGAGAGCAAGAGCGCAGATCGCCAATCGTTTCGTCGTCATCGCAAACACCCTTCTGTTCGGGATTCGATCTTATATCGAAAATCGCCAGATGACGAAAAGTTCCTGAACAAGGGCCTTGCTCCGGCCGATGCGCGGCAGTCGGCGACGGGCCCGGACCGCGGGCGCCCTCACCTGAACATCGCCACGCCCTCAATCCGTCTGGATCCAGACGGATTTGGTCTCCAGATACTCGTGCAGATGCTCGATGCCGCCCTCGCGGCCATGGCCGGACATCTTCATCCCGCCGAAAGGCACGGCCGGATCGATGGCGTGGTACATGTTGACCCAGACCGAGCCGGCCTTGATGCGGCGGGCTAGCTTGTGCGCGGTGCCGAGGTGGGTGGTGAAGACGCCGGCTGCAAGCCCGTAGGGCGTCGCGTTGGCGCGCGCGACGGCCTCGTCCAGCGTGTCGAACGGCATCGCCGAAATAACGGGTCCGAAAATCTCCTCCCGCGCGATGGTCATGGTGTCCGACACCGCGCCGAAAACGGTCGGCGCGATGAAGTTGCCGCCATCATAGAGTTCGCCTGTCAGCCGCGCCCCGCCGACGACCAGTTGGGCGCCTTCGTCGCTGCCGGCCTTGATGTAGCCTTCCACCTTGCCGGCCTGCCTGGCATTGATGAGCGGCCCGATTTCGGTCTCCGCCTCGATGCCATGGCCGATGCGCAGTTTTCCGGCGAACTCCGCCAGCCGGCGCACGAATTCGTCATGGATCTCGCGCGCCACGAACAGGCGCGAGCCGGCAATGCAGATCTGGCCCGAATGCACGAACACCGCCATCGCCGCGATTGGGACAGCCTTGTCGATGTCGGCGTCGCGGCAGACAATGATCGGTGACTTGCCGCCAAGCTCAAGCGAGACGCGCTTGAGGTTGGTGACAGCAGCCCGCGCGATCGCTTGACCTGTCAGCGTCGAGCCGGTGAAGACGATCTTGTTGACGTCGGGATGTTCGGCGAGCCGCGCGCCCGCTTCGGCCCCGGTACCGGTGACGATGTTGACGACGCCGTCGGGCACGCCGGCTTCCTGCATCAGCCCGGCGATCAGCAGCGGCGTCAGCGATGCCTCCTCGGACGGTTTCAGCACGATGGTACAGCCCGTGGCGAGCGCCGGCGCGATCTTCCAGATCGAGGCCGCGGTCGGCGCGTTCCAGGGAATGATCGCGCCAACGACGCCAACCGGCTCGCGCCTTGTGAAGGTGACGATTTCGCCCGGAATGGAATTGTCGATCGCCTCGCCATGCAGCGCCGTCGCCATGCCTGCATAGAAGCGCAGCATGCCGATGACGCGGCGCCGGTTGGCCAGCGTGCGCGTGATCGGCAGCCCCATGTCGAGCGTGTCGCAAACGCTGAGCTCTTCCCAATGTGTCTCGAACAGGTCGGCGATCCTGAGCAGCACGCATTGCCGCTCATAGGGCGAGAATTTCGACCATGGACCTTCGAAAGCCGCGCGCGCCGCCGCGACCGCTGCATCGACATCGGCGGCTCCGCCACGCGGCACCGTCGCCAGCACCTCGCCGGTCGCCGGATTCAGCGCCTGCATCACCTCGCCGGACTGCGCTGCGACCCACTTGCCGTCGATGAACATCGGCCGGAATTCGCCATGGTAGAGCGACGTGGCCTTCGCCCTCGGGTCGAAATTCACCGTCATCCCTTCCTCCTCGCGAATTTCCGGGCAACTATTACTCCCGGCGGGGGCGACCTCAACAAGGAAAGCTGAAGGGCGTTCGGATAATCGGACCGCCAGCGTCCGCGCCCGTGTTCACCAGAAAGGCGCAACAACAGGTCCTTGCGGGTTTAAAGATGCCTAGCCCCCGCCGCCCGGCGTGCGTTCCGACAGGAATCGCGTTAAAGCGCCTGGCGTCCCGTTGCGGATCTCGACGTCGTTCCGGCGCGCGATCGCGGCGCGCACAAGCTTGGCGCCGAGATAGCGGAACGGTTCCGGCGGCATCGTCTTGCGCCGATCGAGCCCCACCAGCCCACTGCCGCTCCAGCGATCCTTCCGTTCCAGAACAAGGCTGGCGAGGACGCGGCCGCCGATTGGGGTCTGGGCAATGCCGGTCCCGTTGTAGCCCATGCCAAAGAAAATGTTGGGATGACCCTTCAAGTGATCGAAGACGGGAACATGCTCCGGCACGCAGTCGATCGGGCCCGCCCAATCATAGTCGATCGGCACTCCTCGCAGTTCGGGGTAGACGCGGGCCAGTTCGCGGATATTGTCCCGTCCGTGTTCGGGGCTGCGGTTGAAGCTTTGGCCGAAATTGCCCGCATAGGCGATGTTGCCGCTGCCGCGGCCGAAGACCACCCGGCCTTTCGGGGTGCGCTGATAATAGAGGACCTGGCGCTGCGCGTCGCAGATGGAGGCTCCGTCTCGCCAGCCGATCCGGTCGAGCAAGTCAGGGATTTCCGCGGTCGCGACCACCTGGCTCGCGACCGCGTAAAGATGCCGTCGCAGTTCGGGCAACGCCGACAGCCAGGCATTGGCCGCCAGCACGACCTTCTCGGCCCGCACCGCGCCTTGCGCGGTCCGGACCACACAGGTCCTGCCGGGCACGATTTCGGTGACGGGACTGCGCTCATGGACGACGACGCCGCGAGCGATCGCCAGGTCGCGCAGGCCGGTGGCCAGCTTGGCTGGATGCACGGTTCCGGCATTCGCCTCGACGACGCCGGCATAGGAGGCGGAAGACCCGGTCCGCTGCTTGATCTCCTCGCCGGTCAGCTGCCGGAAGCGGTTGGCCCCGGCTGCCTCGGTCATCGCGACAGCGCGGTTCCAGGCTCCCTCCTGGGCCGTGGAGCTGGCCGTCCACAGCCAGCCGTCAAGCCGGAGATCCATATCGATCGTGCCGTCGCGCTGAAGTTTCTCCAGCTCTGCGATGGCATCGACGCTATCGGCGCAAAGCGCCCGCCCCTCCTCCTCGCCGACGACGGCGCTGATCTGATCGAGCTCGGCGAACCAGGAATGCACCTGTCCTCCATTGCGCCCCGAAGCGCCGGAGCCGCACTGATCGGCCTCGATCACCATGACGCGGGTTTCGGGAGCCAGGTCGCGGATCCGCAACGCCGTCCACAGCCCGGTATAGCCGCCGCCGACGATCACCACGTCGGCCTGCTCGCCGCCGACCAAGGGTTGGGTGGCCGGGGCAGCGGCAATGTCCTGCAGCCAGAACGACCGATCGGCTGTCGCCGCGACCGCCGGCTGTCTCATCCGTAAAGTGGCCATGTCAGACCCTCGTCTCGCGATTGATCAGGTCGGCATATTTCAGCGGCAGCCAGTCGGGGATGGGGCGCGGTTCCTGCGGGAAGCCGCCGAGATGCGTGCAGGTCCTGCTGGCGTCGAGAGAGGCTTTTTGCATGGCATCGTCGGCATCGAGACCCGCGAAGCAGAACGCGGTGATGAAGGTGGCGATAAAGCTGTCTCCCGCACCGCACGTGTCCACGACGGCGGTCGGCGACGCCTCGACATGGCGAACGCCTTGGCTGTCGCCGAAATAGGCGCCGCGGCTGCCGCAGGTGAGCACGACCTGGCGCGCCCCGGCCGACCGCAGCGCGGTCATGAGGGGCTCGACCGGCACGCTCGGCTCGTCTGGACCGGACGCGAAGACCAGAGGCACGCCCTCCAGCGGCAAGGCCAGATGCGCGGTCGAGACGTCGAGACTGAACGGCACGCGCTCGCGAACCAGGCGGCGCACGAGATCCTCGTTGGCATTGGTGCCCAGATGCACCCAATCGGCTTTCGAAATGACCTGCCAGTTGCGCGGCGCGGGCATGTAATTCTCGCCGACGCCGAAGGATTCGAACAGGAAAGTACGGTCGCCCGACTGGTCGCGCAGCAAGGTTACAGCCGTGTCGCCGGAGATCATCTCGACATCGTTGCGGGACAGCCCGGCGGTCTCGATCTCGCGGAGCGTTATCTCACCTTCAGGATCATCGCCAACGGCGCCGAAATAGCGTGCGCTCCAGCCATTGCGGCGCCATTGAACGGCAACGTTGAGGGCGTTCCCGCCCACCGTCAGGAGGTCCTTGTTGAGATAGACGTCGAGGCAGTTGTCACCGACGGCGACCAGATTGGGCGATGCTCCTCCGGTCATGCTGCTGTCGGCGCCCGCGTCATGTGAGGCTCGATCGCCTTGAGATTGCGTGTCCACGCCGCGACCGGGTCCAGAGCATAGGAGCCATTTCCGAACGGCTCGAAGGTCAGTTTCCCCCGATAGCCCGACGCGGCGAGGTCGTCGAGGTACTGGCCGATCGGAAGCTTGCCGTCGCCCCAGACAAGATGCCCCGCCGGCAGCCCGTCGACGATCTGCACATGCGCGAGGCGCGGCCCGAACAGCCTGACATAGTCGGCCACGGTATCGCCGGCAGTGGCCATGCCGACGGTGTCCAGGACCACGTCCATGGTGTCGGCGCCGATCTGGTCGAGCATTTCGCGCAGGCCCGCCGCATTGGTGACGACGTTGGTTTCGACGCGTTGCAGCGGCTCGAGCAGGCAGCGCACGCCGACCGAGGACGCATGGGCGGCGATCTCCGCGAGCGACTGGGCCGACCGTGCCCACGCCTCTTGCGGCGGGTCGTGTTCATATCCACGCCCGGACGTCAGGAACAAATATCGGGCGCCCAGTTCGGCGCATATGTCCGCCGCGCGGCAGAACCGCCTGACGCTGTCGCGGCGATATGCGCCGTCGCCCGACGCGATGTTGATCGGATAGATCACCTGCTCGGGCGTGAAGCACCAGACCGTCAGTCCGTTCTGCGCAAGTATCTCGCGAACCGATCGAACATGCGCGTCTGTCGCATGAAACAGGTCGAGATGCGGCGCGATGCCCCAAAGCTCGATCTCCTTGAAGCCGAAGCCGCGAAGGATCTCGGCAACGCGCTCGAATGCGTAATGCTGGAAAGCGAAGTTGGCCCCAATCAACTGGTCGACCTTGAATTGCGACATGGATGTCCTTCCCGGTGATTTATTTGCCGATGCCTTCGGAGAGGCCGCGGATGAAGTACCGCTGTGCGGCGAAGAAAAGCAGGACGATCGGCAGGGCCGAGATCGTCATCGCCGCGAAGACGACGCCGTAATTGGTGCCGTTCTTGGACATCAGCGAGGTGAGGCCGACGGGCAGCGTCTGCACCGCCGATCCATTGGTGAAGACCATCGCGAACAAATACTCGTTCCAGGCAAACAGCACGTGCAGGATGATGCAGGAGATGATGATCGGCTGGCACAGCGGCAGGATGATGCGCCAGAAGATCTGCCCCTCGCTGGCGCCGTCGATGCGGGCCGCCTCGTCGAGATCCTTCGGCAGCCCAAGCATGTAGGCGCGGATCAGGAAGGTGCTGAACGGAATCCGGAACGCCGTGTAGAGGATGATCAGCGCCCAGTAGGTGTTGTAGAGGCCGATGGCCTGCAGCATCCGCACCAGCGGGATCAGCGCCACGGTCGGACTGAGCATGAGGCCGCCAAGAACCAGGCCGACGATAAGCGGCTTGCCGGGCATTGGCGTTCGCGTCAGCCCGTAGGCGGTCCAGGCGCTGATCAGCACCGTGCAGATCGCTGAAGCGACGGTCACCAGCAGGCTCGAGACCAGATAGTCGCGGACGCCCCGGTTCCAGGCCTGCACATAATTGCCCCAGGTCCACCGCGACGGCAGCGCGAACGGGTCGCCGAAGATCTGCCCATTATCCTTGAAGCCGTTGAGCGCCATCCAGACCAGCGGATAAAGCACGACGATGCCGAGACAGATCAGGAACGAGTACAGAAAGGCTTTCGCAAGAGCGCTCCCGAAGGCCGGGCGCGCGGTCCGCCCGCTGGCCGCCATCACCGTCACAGCTCGACCCTCCGGCGCCTGGTGTACCAAAGCTGGGCCGCTCCGGTGATCATGGTCACGGCGAAGATCACGGCGGCGATCGCGGCGCCGTAGCCGAAATTGTTCTGGATGAAGCCCTGCTGGTAAAGCCATGTGCCAAGCACCTGGCTGCGGTTGTTGGGGCCGCCGGCGGTCATGACCATGACCTCGTTGAACACCTGGAACGCGCCGGTGATGGTGACAATGATCATCAGGCCGGTCATCTCGCGGGTCAGCGGCAGCGTCACGCTCCACAGCCTGCGCAGCGGTCCGGCTCCGTCCATGACCGCGGCATCATAGAGATCGCGCGGAATCTTCTGGATCGCGATCGCGAACAGGAGCGTCGAATAGCCGAAGCCCTGCCACTGGCTCATCGCGATGATCGCGTAGATCGCCGTGTGCTCGCCGCCGAGCCAGGGCTGGATGAGTTGTTCCAGGCCAATGCGCCTGAGCCCGGCGTTCAAGAGCCCGATATCCGGCTGGTAGATGAAATAAAACAGCAGGCCGGTCACGGTGATCGAGATCGCGGAAGGAATGAAATAAATCGCCCGCCAGAAGCGCCTTTGCCGCTCGCTGCCCAGCCCCTCGATCAGCGCCGCCAACACGAAGGCGCCGCCGACCTGGAAGACGATGGAGATCAACGCGTAGAGCGTGTTGTTCCACAACGCCACCCAGACGACCGGGTCGTGCAGCAGCCGCTCATAGTTGGCGAGGCCGATATTCGTGGTCTCGCCGGTAAAAATATCCTCGTCGGTGGTGCTGACGATGAAGTTGTCGACGATCGGGTAATACACGAACCAGCCGACCAGGATCACCGCAACGGCGACCCACCGGAGCGAGCCCCAGTGGCGGAACCGGCGGCCGGCTTTCGCCGCCGGCTCGCCCTTGGCGTTGCTCAAGGCAGCGCCTTCCATTCTGGCCAGACCGGGATTCGCCATTGGCCTATTTCGATGCCGCGGCCGCCTGCTTGACCTGCTCCATGACCTGTTCCGGCGTCATCGAGCCGCCGGTGAGGGCCTGGAGGCTGGACAGCCAGGCGGAGGCCACGCGCGGCGGGTTCACCGTGTCCAGCCACGGCATCAGGTAGGAAGCGGAGGCGATCTCCTTGAGGCCGGCCACGACGGACGGGTTCATGTTGGCTTCCGACGCCCCGCCGATGGTCGCGCTGGGCTGCCCGTAGGGCGGAGCCGAGAGCACCTGGCCATTCTGCTTGGACGTGACGAATTTCATGAAGTCGATCGCCAGCGGGATGTTGCTGGAGGCGGAACTGATCATGTAGCCCTCCGGCGCGCCTTCGATCGCTTTCGCGTCGCCCTTCGCGCCGTTCGGCACAGGCAAGGTGAAGAAGCCCAGATCGGATACTTTCAAAGCGGAATCCGCCGACGCGCTCTGATCGAACTCGATGATTTCCTGGTAGTACATGGCCGATTTCGTGTTGCTGAAGGTCTGGATGGCCGACGAATAGGAGGTGCCGTTCACCGAGGCGCCGCCATCCGTGCAACTGTCGATGAGCTGCTTGTACTGGGTGAGCGCGGCGACATAGCCCGGGTCGCTATAGTCCGCCGTGCCGGGGTCGAAATCCTTCTCGAGTACCGCCTGCGGAACGTCGTAGGCGAGCAGCTGCCCCACATAGTGGATTGCCGGCCAGGCCTCCTTGTTGCCGAAAGAGATCGGCGTCATGCCCGATTTCCGGATCGTCTCGCAGGACGACAGGAGCTCCTCGAAGGTTTTGGGCGCGCTCAGGCCGAGTTTGGAGAACGCCTGCTTGTTGTAGCCCATGAATTTTGCGTCGAGATAGAGCGGAATGCCGTAGTATTTGCCATTGTACATGAAGGCCTGAACGGCCGCCGGCGTCAGTGTCTTGCCCCACTCGGTATCGGGCCCGATGACCGGGGTCAGGTCGACGGCGCGATGGCCGCGCACGAAGTTTCCGCCCCAGCTGCCGGTCCAGGAAAAGTAGATGTCCGGGAGCGAGTTCGACGCGACCAGCGTTTTGGTCTTGTCCTTGACGCTGTCGTCGCTTTCCTGGATGAGTTCGACTTTCACGCCGGGATGAAGCTTCTCATAGTCCTGGGCGACGCCGACGAAGTAGGGCGCCAGCTGCTGCGCGCCGAATTTCGTCAGGACCGACAGCGTTCCCTGGTAATCGACCTTAGCGTTCGGATCGGCCTGGACCGCCTCGGCGCCGATACCCTGTCCCATTGTCAGACCCAGTGCCGATGCCGCGGCAAGCGCGGCGATTGCCGCCTGTGTTGGATATTTCATGATCAGTTCCCTTCTTCGTTTTTATGAGGTGAGGTGATCAGTATTCGACGCGCTTGTAGTAGCGGCGCGTCGTCAGCGGGTGATTGCGCAACACTTCCAGATGCGCGCTCACCCGTTCCAGCAACGTCGCAAGCACGATCGGCGAGATCAGCTTGCGGACAGCAGGCGAGATACCGGGCAGTTCGACCGACGCGGCATCGAGAACGTGCACCTTGTCGGTGTATCGCTTGATGAAATTTTCGACGCGATCACCCAGCGGACGGCTGGCATCTTCCCCCTTGAAGAGGAATACGCTCACACCCGGTTCGACCAGCTCCAGCGTGCCGTGGAAGAAGTCGGCGGCATGGACCGGTCTGGTCCTGATCCACTGCATCTCTTCCAGAATGCACATGCCGTAATAGTAGGCTTGCGGCCAGACGGAGCCGGCGCCGGTGAAGATGTGATAGGTTTCGTTCTTGATCGTGTCGGCGAGTTTCGCCGCGCTGTCTTCGTAGGCCGCCTTTGCCCCAACCAGCAGTTCCGGCAGTCTCTTGAGCTCGGCCACGGTGGCGTCGAAGTCCTCGTATTCGCCGCGCTCGGCCAGCAGTGCCAGCACAATCAGCAGCGACTGCAGATAGAAGGATTCCGAAGAGGTGTCGTCCTCCGCGAAGTTCGTGAAGGTGAAATCGGCTTCCCTGGCAAGCGGCGTGTCGGAATGGCCGGTGAGCGAGAGCGTGCGCACGCCTCTCTGCTTCAGGAAGGAAAGCAGCTGCACGCTTTCCCTGGTCGTGCCCGACAGCGAGGGAATGACGACGAGCGACTTCCGGTCCAGCCCGGCGGGCGGATCAAGCACGACCTGCGCCGGATATTCTCCCCGCACGGGGAAGCTCGTACGGCGCTCGGCCAGCTCGATCGCTGGAAGGGTCAGAAGCTGCACGCCACCGGTCCCCATGAAATAGAGCCGCTCGACGCCATCCGCGAGCAGCCGGTGCATGAGCGCCCTCGCCTCTCCGGCGAAGGAGACGGCTCCGCTCTGGATCTTGATGAAGCGGTCTTTGTCAAAATTGAGCATGCAGGTCTTCCTCGTATTTTCGCTGCGGCAGGGCGTCCGCTCGTTGCAGGCACCGCCGGCGATCGCCGCGGCCACCATCGATCAGGCTGATTGTGAGATCGATCTCACATATTTAACGCACGCATTTCAGAGGTTGGCAAGTCCCCTGCCGGACGAATTCGCGGAAGAGCCTATTTGGATCGGGCGATCAGCGCCCGTGCAGCCGCCGCGAGACCGAGCCGCGAACGATGAGACGGGTCGGGAAGCGCGTGTGGCGCGGGGCCAGCTTCTTGCCGGCCAGGCGGTCGAGCAGCATTTTGGCGGCAAGCGGCCCTATTTCGGCTGTCGGCTGCGCAATGACGGTGATCTGGGGATCGGTGAAGGTGGCGAGGTTGAAATCGTCGAACCCGACCAGCGAAACATCATGCGGGATCGACAGTCCCATCGACCGCAGGCCGAGCAACGCGCCTTGGGTCATCAGGCTGTCCACGGTGAACAGGGCGGTCGGACGATCGCGGCGGCTGAACAGTCGAATGGTGGCTTCGACAGCATGTTCCACGGTCGAGCGTGACACGCTGACCAGCGACGGGTCGAGGGCGATGCCATGCGCCGCAAGCGAATACTGGTAACCGGCAAGGCGCTCCTGCGCGGTGAAGATGCGCGATTCGTCCCGCAACAGGCCGATGCGCTCATGGCCATTGGCAACCAGGTAGTCCACGGCCGCGCGCGCACCGCCTTCATTGTCGACGACGACGCTGTCGCAGTGCACTTCCTTGACGACACGGTCGATCAGCACGACCGGCGTGCCCTCACGGGCGAGCTGCACGATATGCTGGCTGTCCGTCGCCGAGGTCGGCGCAAGAATGAAGCCACGGATGCTGAGCGAACGCAGGCTTTCGAGCAGTTCCTTTTCCTGTTCGACATTCTCTTCGCTGCTGGCGATCAGAAGATTGTGGCGGTGCCTGCGCAGTTCCGCCTCGATATCATGGGCAATGCGCGCGAAGAACGGATTCTGGATGTCGCCGGGAATGAAGCCGACGATCGGCAGCTGCCCGCTGCGCAGCGCCTGCGCGACGAGGTTGGCGCGATAGCCCAGTCGCTCGGCGGCTTCCAGCACGCGCAAAGCCGTGCCGTCGCCGACGTAACCATAACTGTTGAGCGCCCGCGCCGCCGTGGCGCGCGAAACGTTGGCCGCGGCGGCCACGTCTTTCAGGGTGATCCCTTTCTGCGTCACGATCATTATGCTCCCGGGACGGCAATATCCCGTTTGGCGAACCCGCGGGCGAACTTGCCCGTACGCTATTGGTAAATAACAACAATGGTGGGCCCGGAGGGTGTAAATTTCCTCAACAAATCCAATGGCTTACCGGATGGCTAGCCAACCCGTATCCTTCGTATGATCTCGTACGGTCTGGCGAACCTTCGGACCAGGAGAAGGGCTAGTGTTCAATGCAAGGCGTGTCTCTACCTTATCCTACAAAAAGAGTCGATAAAGGCTTGTTGACCAAGGGGAAGCTCGACTGGTTGGGGCCGGACGACCGTCCGCTGTTGTGTAAGGTCAGCGGATAGCTGCCATTCGGCAACCGTCCAATTGGCGACGTTGGGACTAATGGAGCAGCCATGAAAAGCCACGCCGCAAAAAGGCTTCGCCACCCGTCCTGACAACCTCACCATGTGCCACGACGACGTGCTCGGGATGTTTTCCGATCAACTCACGAAGCTTTGGGCGCGCGGTTGCGCGGTTGCGGAAACTGAGGCGATAGTCGATCGGCGGATAGCCCCAGCCTTCGACCATTCTCGAAAGTCTTGCGATTGGCCGCATCCACCATGGCCAATGGTGTTTCAAGAACGTCTCGCTGAAGCTCTGTGAGAGGTCGGCGATGATAGCGGTACGCGATGCGCGCTGAAAGAAGATCAGTTCGTCCATGAATGGCGAATTGGTGAAATAGAACTGGTCGATCTGCCCACTCCACTCGGCGGGCGGATCGCTGGCCAGTACCCCCGAAAAGCGGAGTTGCCTGCGCTGGCGATTGTCGCCGCCGTCGCCCACAAATTCACGGCCGGGAATGCGGCCTGCCACTCACCCCAAAAAAGGTAATGCAGCTTGTTGGGGCTGACGATATGCCGGACAGGACCCAGCGCTCGAATCTCACCCTCGATCGCAGCCGTCCTTTCGACCGGTGACCACAACCACAGCCCCCCATCGGCAAGACGCACGACGGCCATGCGTGTCGGATAATCGAATCCCTTGAACGAAACGATTCCGCCATCCGCAATCCATAGGTTCGATCCAGCGGTTCCAGCATGGTCGCTAAGTCTAGTCCCCTAAATGGGCGCTTTCCACCCCAACCGGCCGTCGCAAGACGATTGCAGGGTCATAAACAACGGTCGTCCGACACCGCCGAACGTTTTGACGTCAAATCTCCGTGCGCTTCGCAAGGAGTTGCCGGAGAGAAAACGACCTTTGGGGTGGACACAAGGCCGGGAGCGGACTGACAGAATTCTCGCATCGAGAGCCGATAGCGGACATTCAATCAGGCGGGATTGAAGTCTCCAACTGAACCGAAATGGAGGTCAGCGGAGTGTTTTTCTAGTCCGACCAGATCGGCGGCGATTGTTTGATATCGCCGACAATCCGCCTGCACGATGGATCGGTCCGGCCGCTCAGGCGGCACACTTCCGGCGTTGCCTTCAAGGCATGCAGGATCCACTCAATGTGTGGCCAGGGAAAATCTGTCGGGCCGTCGATGTCGCTATCTGCGGCAACGATTATCTCGAGCTTGGAGACAACGCCGAAAAGTGAGTTTGCAAGCGTACGCGGGAGTCTGTCCTGAATCTTCAAAGCCGCTGTCACAGCCTCGACCTCCGCTTGGTAGGCGATCGAATAACCGGCCTTCGCCTCCACCGACCGTGCGCCGCATGAAAAACCTCGTGAGGTTGGGGTTGCCCATTTTTTGCCGGTTTACGGCCAACTTGGCCGGTGAGCAAAGGCGGCCCTGCCTAGAATACACCGCCAATGCCGATGCCGCCTGAAATGTCGGGTGGGGGAGCTGCGGGGCGTCTCGGCGCGGCCTGCGAGCGCTTCGCTGTCATGCCGCCGGAGGTGTTTCGCGACGGGGCGGCATCCGAGGCCACTTTGGCCGGCTTGGCCTTGACGATGACCGGTTGCTTGCAGATTCTGCCTGAGCGCAGAAATAGATCGCCGAGCAGTCCGACGCTTGGCTCGGTCGTTGCTGCGACCTGCTTGGTGTTTTTGTAATAGTCGGTGAGAGCACGAATTGAGCCCGCGCCCCAGTCCCCATCAACCTGCATCCGATAGCAGCCCAGGCGACGAAGTTCCGTCTGAACGTTGCGTGCAAGATCGGCCGTCCTGTCCTTGTCCGCTACGCCCGCGGAGGCGCCGATTATAAGGGTTTCGAGACCGGAGACGACACTTTGGCGAGCGTCTTCAACCCCTTCAGTGGGTGACATGTTGGCAACCTGAGTGCCAACAGGCGCCGCCAAACTGGATGACGGTGCCGGAATCTCGACCGACCGCAATGTCTGTCCAACGATGACCACGGCTGTTTGCAGATCATTTGAGGCAAGTTCAACCTGCAACCTCTTCTTAGCTGTGGGGTCTGCCAGGATGCGTGAAAGGCTTGCGCTCAACTGTCCCGGATCGAGTACCTGTTGCTCAGTGAAATAGAACTGCTCGCGCAGGTTCGATTGATCCCAAGGTACTTGACGCCCGACCGTCAGCGCTTCCGTTTCGTTGCGCACGCGGATCATCATGTCCGAAATGCTGAGCCCGGGGATCTCGACATTCTTCAGCAGTGCAGTGGTGAACGGGCTGTTTTCGCCGCCACCATCGGCCGTGACATTGCCAGGCTGAGTGGCAAAAGCAACGAATGTGTTTTCACCGACCTCAACTTGCGCCAGACCATTGCTCGCGCCTGGGCCGGAACCGAGCGGATTGTTGCGGCAGGCGTCCAGGAATATGAATGTCTGGCGATCGCGGCGCGCGAACCGCGCGATCACATCATTTAACTTGATGGCGCTGCCCGTCAGTTTTTCCAGGCTTTCAGGATCGGGCGTATCGACCGACAGCAGGTAGTTTTCGCCATTCAATTGGACGCCGTGACCTGCGTAGAAAATCAGAACGGCACTGGCGCCGGGCAATCGCGCATCAGCGTCTTGCAGGAGTTTGGCAAAACCATCGGTCGAAAGATCGGTCCCAGTCAGGACTTCGAAATTCAGCCGCTTCAAGCTCTCTGAAAGCCTTATGGCATCGTTCGTCGCATTGGGGAGATGCTCAAGCCGGGTGCTTTGATAGCTCGAATTGCCAATGACGATCGCCAGCCGGTTGCGTGGTTGCGGCGACGGGGTCTGTTCGACCGCGGCGCGAGCGCCAGCCGAGCCAAGGAACATCAGAAGCAGAAGCAGCGGGATGCGAAACAGCAGTCTGAGGCGATGGGTCATGTCAGCATGCTCGTTCCGGCCTGCGTCAATGTTGATCTCGCAACTTTCGAAACAGCGCACCACGACGCAAACGCAAGCGTGCCCGAGCGTCTGGACCTGCGCCCCCCAAAGGTCAGCAGATTTTATACCAAGACGCGTTTCAAAGATAGAAGAAAGGGACTTGTATGGGCTCAGTCGCTGGATTGTGGAGGACAAGATGCCGATCAAGATCAACCTTGCGCTACCGGTTTATGGAGCAGCCTACAAAAGCGTGTTCGTCCGCAGCTTGTTCGCGGCCCTGACCCACAAGAGCCTGTCCAGCTACGCCTTCACGCTGTCCGAAATCGAGTACACGGATATCCCATTTTCCCGCAACTATCTGCTGACCAATTTCTACTACAACAAACCGGATTGCAGCCACATCCTGATGATCGACAGCGACATGGGCTTTTCGCCTGATCTCATCGCCGCGATGCTGGCGCTTGAGAAGCCGGTGGTCGGCACTTTGTATCCTCGGCGTCTGATCGATCTCCGCAGACTTCACTCGCTGTCGAAACTGCCCTTCGACAAGGCCTTTGCACGGAGTCTGGAGTTCGTTGGAACCATCATCGAACCCCGGCAGGAGATGAGCGGCTTCGTCCGGGTGTCGCTATGCGGCACGGGCGTCTTTCTGGTTTCCCGCGACTGCGTCACCGAGATAATCGAGAAGCTGCCAGAAACGGTGAACCGGTCTCGCTACAAACATAACAAATACAGCGCACAGTTCGACAGCTTTCTGACGCCTTTTTCAAAGATCGTGACGCCCGATGTGGATTTGCCTACCGATTTCTCTTTCTGCCACCGCTGGGCGCAGCAATGTGGCGGCGAAATATGGGCAAGCTTTGACCGCAAGGTCGCCCATGCAGGAGATATGACCGTTTCGGCAGCCTATTCTGAACTATAATAGTCTCCTTTGACGTTGATGTACTGCCATGTCAGCAGCTCGATCCGAGTTTTGGATAGTGACCTTGTCGCCACATATGGCGTTACAATGGTCTGGGGGCGAACGCCTTTCCATTGCCATAGGGCAGCGCGCCGCGTACACTTCCGGTCAGCAAGGCATCGAACCCACCAGATGGGTCGACGAGCGATTTTAATAGCCTGATTTGTGACGGTATCGATTTCTCGTAAGTGAGGTCGAATGAGAGTGCCGCGCAGGGTCTATCAACTGGGGGGTGTCTCGTTGCTTGCGTTAGCGGCAGCGTCCACGTTCCAAATGTCTGGCGCGGCAGCCTGCACCGCCACCGCGGAAGGCGCCTCGACAACAGTCGGGTCAGGCATCTCCGCCGTAACGACATTCCAAACGACGTCGGTCACGGTCGCGTGCAACACAGCCGGAACTGTCCAGGACGTCGGGGGCGTATTCACGACGGGGTTCGAGGGTTACCAAGGGCAAGACAACAGCTCGTCGACTGTCATCGTCAACGACTATGATGGCAATGGCGACGACATTGTGAACATCGTTGGCGGCATCCTCAACAACGGTACGCCTACACCCAACGTCAGTGGCCTGCCGCCGATAACCTCGCAGGCCACGACCTCCTTACAGCCGGGAGCGGGAACCATCCAACTCCTTGGCGGCAACGATCGGTTCGAAATGTCCGATGGGGTTTTCAACGGTGAGCCGTTCGCGCCGCACGTCGACGCCAATCTCGACACTGGGGCGGGCGATGACACGGTCATCATCCACAGCGGCAGCATTTTCACCATCTACCTTGGCGAAGGCAACAATTCGCTGGAGATGACCGGCGGTGAAATTGACGGCTCAGTCATCGGCGGCGATGGCATCGACACCATCACCATGGGCACCGATACAAGCGTCGGCGATGGCGACGGCGGCATTGTCGTGGGTTCTGTTTTGACAAATGGAGGCGCCGACAGCGTCACCGTCAAGAATGGCGCCATTGTTTACGGCGATTCGGAAGGAGGAGGTGCCATTGGGCTTGGCGACGGCGATGACCGTTTCACCATGACCGGTGGGGTCCTCGACGGCAGCCTGAGCGGTGACGATGGCAACGACACGCTGGACATCAGCGGTGGTGCGGTCCAGAGCTCCGTGACGGGAAACGCAGGCGACGACCGCATCACGATCAACGGCAATGCCACAGTCGATCTCGATGTTGACGGAGATGTCGGAAACGACACGATAACGGTGAGCGACAACGCCACCGTCGGTGGCAGCATATTCGGCAACGAAGGCAACGACACCGTCGACATTAACGGCGGCACCATCGGAACGACCGCGGCGCCGGGCCGCGTCGACCTCGCTGAGGGCGCCGATCTTTTCAACATGACCGCGGGTCATGTAATCGGTTCGGTGTTCGGCGAAGGCGGCGGCAACAGCTTTGACGTGAGCGGCGGCAGGATCGACGGCTCGATCTTTGCTGGCAGCCAGAACGATATCGTATCAATTTCGGGCAATGCCATCCTAGGGATTGATCCGAACGTGGATGGACCGGACTCCGTCGGACTGGAGGACGGTAACGACACCTTCACCATGACGGGTGGCTCGCTCGCGGGTTCGGTGAGCGGTGGGGCCGGCGATGATGTCATCGCTCTGCGCGGGGGTGCCGTAAACAGCTTTTTGGAAGGCAACGCCGGCAACGATCAGATATTCGTCTCGGGCGGCGCGCTTGCGGGAGAGGTCATCGGCGACGCCGGTGACGATGTGATTGTCATCAGCGGCGGTACCATCGGATCCACCGTTTCGGGGGACGACGGCAACGACACGATCACGGTCTCTGGCGGCACCGTCGACGGCAATGTCAGCGGCGGTGCCGGATTCGACCAAGTTTCGGTTTCCGGCGGCACCATCAAGGGTGGTATCGACGCCGACCACGTCCAGCTCTCCGGCGGCACCATCGGCGGTGACATCACCGGCCTTGGACCCGACACGCTCATCATCAACGGATCCGGCGCGGTCGATCCGCTCAATCTGAGCGATCACGTCCTTTTCAGCGGAACCAATGCCAATGGCACCGTCACCGATACCGACCTCGCTGCCGGGGGCAAAAGCCAGAATTTCGCCGGGTTCGATAGTTTCTCCGCCGATCATTCCACGCTCCGTTTCAGCGGTGGCACGCAAGGCATCAACCAACTGAACCTCGGCAATGGCTCGACGCTGTTCATCAACGGCAACGTCACTATGCCAGGTTCGATCATCGCGACGAATTCGCTGATCAACATGACAGACGGTGCCGCCGATGACGTGTTGACGCTGGGCGGCCTCACCCTCAACGGAGCAAGCATCGGTCTCGACATCAATCAACAGACTTTGCAGTCGGACCAACTCGTCGCCAACGCATTTTCGGCCACCGGCGTCAACACCATCATCGTCAACCTACTGGGCACGCCCCAATTCACGCAGGCGACCGATATTCCGATCATCGTCTCGACCGGCGGGCCGATTGCCGGGATTTTCAACATCCAAGGCACTCCAGGCACGCTGGGCTCACTTTTCACCTATGCGATCGTCACTGGCCCGAATGGCGGCTTGTTCCTGCGCGCCACGCCGGCCAATTTCGGTATTGCGGCGGCGCCGATCAGCGCCACCAACGCCGGCGCGGTCACGGTGGCAATCGATGCTCTCTACGGCATAAACCGCGACGCGATCGATGCTGACCTCCCCCTTTCGCCCGCATCCGGATCTGGAATGGTGCCGGTTTCGTCCAGCTTCGGCGTCTTTGCCTCCGGCCAATTCGCTCATACCGAGCATGACGGCTACACTATCAGTGGCGGTGGTTTGAATGGCCCTGGTCCGAGGTTCGATGCCAATGATTTTTCGGCCGCGATCAGCCTGGATTTCAATGCCGCCAAGCATTTCCAGTTCGACAATGAGTATGGCCTCAACATCGGTGTTTTCGCCGGCTATGCCTCGACAGATGTCAACCTTGGCGCGTTCGGCGGATTTGACGCCATAGGCGAAGGCACGAATAAGGCCGGCATGTTCGGCGGCTACGCGCTGTTGCGCAAGGACTACAACTACGCCCTGGTCTCCGCCTCCGGCTTCTTCGGCGGTAGCGACGTGACCAACGGCGTGCTCGGCACCACCGGCAGCTATGACACCGAGGGCTATGCGGTTACGGGATCGGTCGGCCACATCTTCACCTTGGGCGAGCGCACCCGTTTTGACCTGCGTGGCGGCCTGCTTGGCGTGTCATTCCGAGGCGATCCCTTTACCGACAGCGGCGGCAACCAGTTCGGCAAGAGCCGGCTTTCCTTTGGCGCGTTTAAGCTCGAGCCTGGGATCTATGGCGATTACAAGCTAAGCAACGGAATGGTGTTCAGCCCCTATGCAAGGGCCGAATTGCAGCAGCGTTTCAGTTACAAGAACACGACCGAAATCGACACCAGGACGATTTCCTTTGACGATGCCGATTTTTCCGCGGCGCTATCAGCCGGGTTCAACCTGAAGGTCTCGGAGTTGACGACCGTCAACGGCGAAGTCCGTGGCAAGGTGTCGTCCGACAGTTCCACCATCGGCGCCAAGCTCGGACTGAAGGTCGCCTTCTAGTCGCGTGACGTATCCGCGATCCGAATGACCGTGGCGCGGCGCACACGCTCGCCAGCATTTCGCCGCTGATACCAGATCGCCACCTCCCACTGTTCATTGACCCGCGCGAACCAATGGTCGGTCTGCGGTCCTCGAGACTAGTCGTATCGTGCTGCGCGTGAACGGGCCGCCGACCTACTGGCCAAGCCCGAGCATCTCGAACGCTATCCACATGCCTTTCTGGCGGTCAACGACAGCGCATCTGCATCGCCAGGCCTTTGGCGCTGGATCCCCGTCTCCTCATCGCCGATGAAGCGGTGGGCCTCGCTCGAGGTCACGATCTAGGCCCAGCCTAGCAACCTGCGGATGGATCTGCAGCGTGATCGCCATTCTGCTTATCAGCCATGACATGGCGGTCGTGGAGCGCATCGCCCATCGCGTCGCTGTCATATATCCGGGAGAGATTGTGGAGATAGGCGACCGCCGGTCGGTTTTCGGCAATCCGCAGAGGCCGGTTGGAGAACCAATGTCGGACGAGATTCCCAGTGCGATGCGCGATGCCGATTTTGTTCCGGTCCGCCTGCCTATGAACGCGGTTTCGCCAGGCATTTCGTTCGGGAGACGGCGCCCGCTTAGTGGAAGGCGACCGCAAGGTCACCGACACTCGCGGCTCTATTGCTCGAATGCGAGACGGCAAATCTCGGTCGGGCTCTATTCGAACACGAAGGTAAATCCTTGCGCCGAGGCACCGACGGTGACTTTCGTCATCTTCTTGCCCTCAAGCGTGCGATTGAGCACGCCGCGGCTGAGTTCCGGCAGCAACGTGTTGGTGAGAATGGCGTCGATCATGCGCCCACCGGATTCAATCTCGGTGCAACGCGCCTTGACCATGTCCATGACACCCTCGCCGATCACCAACTCGGCTTCGTTGCTGGCTTTGAGACGCCGCGCGATCTTGCCGAACTGGTGTGCGGTGATCGCCTCGATCATCGCGTCCGAAAGCGGGTAGTAAGGGATTGTCACCACGCGGCCGAGGAAAGCGGCAGGAAACACTTTCAGCAGCGGATCGCGCAAAGCGGTGTCCAGATCGTCGATGCCGGTGCGCAAGGTGCCGTTCCTCGTGCGGTCCATGATAACCTCGGAACCGACATTCGAGGTGAGCAGGATCAGCGTGTTCTTGAAATCGATCCGGCGCCCTTCGCTGTCGTCCATCATGCCCTTGTCAAAGACCTGGAAGAAGATCTCGTGCACATCGGGATGCGCCTTTTCGACCTCATCGAGCAGAATCACCGAATAGGGCTTGCGCCGCACGGCCTCGGTCAGGATGCCGCCCTTGCCATAGCCGACGTAACCGGGCGGCGCGCCCTTCAGCGTCGAGACCGTGTGCGCCTCCTGGAACTCGGACATGTTGATCGAAATCAGGTTCTGCTCTCCGCCATAGAGCGTCTCGGCCAGCGCCAGGGCCGTCTCGGTCTTGCCGACGCCCGAGGGGCCGCAAAGCAGGAACACGCCGACCGGCTTTTCCGGTGCGCCGAGACCGGCGCGGCTGGTCTGAACGCGCCGCGCAATCATCTCCATCGCATGGTCCTGACCGACCACGCGCTCGGACAAGGTGGCCGCGAGCTTGAGCGCTTTCTCGGTCTGGCTGGACAGCATCCTTCCGGTCGGAATGCCGGTCCAGTCCTGGACAACCGCCGCCACCGCGTTGCGGTCGACCGAGGGCAGGATCAACGGCGTCTCGCCCTGGGCTGCGGCGAGTTCCGCCATCAATTCGCGCAGCCGCGCCAGATCAGCGGCGGAATCGGGCGCAGGAGCAGGCTCGTGGGCAGCAACGGCCTGTGACCTAGGCGCCTCGCCCGCTGGCGCGCCGACAGCTTGCCCCGGAGCAGCTTCCCCGCTCTCCTGCCCGTCAAGGGGCATGCCCTCGCCACGGAGCTTGGCGCGCAGCTCGAGAATCGCGCTCACAAGCGCCTTCTCCCGCTCCCAACGCGCTTGCGCCTGCGCAAGCGCGGTCTCGGCTTCCGCCAAGCCGACCTCTACGCGCCGCTGTCTGTCGGTCACGTCGATGCCGATCGCCGCCTCGCGGGAGATAATGCCTTTCTCGACCTCGAGCGCCTGGCGACGACGCAGAATGTCCTCGACCTCGGCAGGCGTCGCGTGCTGCGAGATGGCAACGCGCGCGCAGGCGGTGTCGAGTAGGCTGACCGCCTTGTCGGGCAACTGCCTGGCTGCGATGTAGCGGTGCGAAAGCGAAACCGAGGCTTCGATCGCCTCGTCGAGGATCTGCACCTGGTGGTGCTGCTCGAGAACGCCTGCGACACCGCGCAACATTAATACGGCCACCATTTCGGAAGGCTCGTCGATCTTTACGACCTGGAACCGACGGGTCAGCGCAGGGTCCTTCTCAATGTGCTGCTTGTACTCGGCCCAGGTCGTGGCGGCGATGGTGCGGAGCTCGCCGCGCGCCAGAGCGGGCTTGAGGAGATTGGCCGCGTCGCCGGTTCCCGCCGCGCCACCGGCGCCGATCAGCGTGTGGGCTTCGTCGATGAACAGGATGATCGGGGTCTCTGACTGCTGAACCTCGTCGATGACAGCCTTCAGCCGCTTTTCGAACTCGCCCTTGACGCTGGCGCCCGCCTGCATCAGCCCGACATCGAGCATGCGTACGCTGACGTTCTGAAGCGTCGGCGGCACGTCGCCCTGCGCAATGCGCAAGGCAAAGCCCTCGACGACCGCCGTTTTGCCGACGCCCGCCTCGCCGGTCAAGATCGGGTTGTTTTGCCGGCGCCGCATCAGGATGTCGATGATTTGGCGGATCTCCGCATCGCGTCCGACGACCGGATCGATCTTGTCGTCGCGGGCGCGCTGGGTGAGGTCAGTGGCGTATTTGGCGAGTGCCGAATCGCGCCCCGGGCCCCGATTCATCGACGTTTCGGCGGCGACTGCGGCAGGCGGTGAGCCGGCTTCGAGAGAGCCTTCGACGACATCGGAAAAGCGGGCGATAACCCCATCCGCGTCGATCTTGTCGAATTCAGCGCTGATCTTCGAAACCAGACCTTCCAGCACCGGTGTCTTCAGGCATGCGAGAAGAATATGCGCGCTGCGCACCTCTTCTACCCCGAATTCCAGTGTGGCCAGGTTCCAGCCTTCCTGTATGGCGTGGAAGATGTGATCTGAGAATTCCTCCAGCGAGGTCGCGCCATAGGGCAGCTTGTCGACGGCACGGGTCATATCCGCCGTCAGCCGGCTGACATCCAGTCCGGCATCAGCGACGATCATCTGCACGTCCGAGCGCTCGGACAGCACCAGTTGCTGGACGAAGTGGACCAGCTCGACATAAGGGTTGCCGCGCAACTTGGCCGTGTCGGCGGCGGCCTTGAAGGCGCGCACCCCCGTTGGATTGAGCTTCGCAACGAGTTCCTTGCGCTTGAAACTCTGCGACGACCGGCGCTGTTCCATTCGAACCTGCCCCCGAAAACTGCTGACCCTACCCTGCCACAGAAGCGGCTGCTTGACAAAGCCATGTGACGAGCGGGCCCCTTTTGGCCCCGTTCGGGCGGCACCTTGTCGTTACACAAGGCTAGCAAACTCCCGCAACGAACCAGCACTGCGATGCCAACGACGTGACCCATCGCGCATACCGGGTCCGCCGATCGCCCATAGGTTTCGTTGAAAGATAACCGAGCATTCAGCTTCTGTGAGTTTTCGAGCATCTGCTCAATTGTCGTGGCACGGGACCGATGATAACGTTGCGTCACATGGGGGGCACGGGGCGGCTTGCGGGGGGTAGGTGTGGTTGATCTCGCACTCTGGCTGAATCCTCTTGACGGTGACAACCCGTCGGGAGTGGATTTGCGCAACGACCCGGCTTTTCACGAGCTGGAGCGGCTGACGGAAGCCCAGATCAAGGTCGTTCACGAGGGCGGCAACAAGGCTTCGCAGTCAACCATTTCGGTCGACTGGGCGACCGTCCTACAAAAAGCCGAAGAATTGCAATCGCGCGGCCGCGATTTGCGCCTTCTGGTGATCGTCACGCGGGCGCTGGCCAACGAAGAGAGGCTCGCGGGCCTCGCCCAGGGGCTGAACCTGATTGCAAAGACGTTCGACCAGTATTGGGATACGATGCACCCGGCTTTGCGCACGGCCGCCACGCCCCGCGAGGCAGCGCTGCGACGCATCAATGCGCTGCTTGACCTCCAAAACGGCCAGGACGGCCTGCTGGCGAACCTGAGGCAGACCGTGTTCTTCTCACCGCGTGCGATCGGGCCAATTAGCGGGCGAGACCTCGAACAGGCCGCGCTCGACGAGCGCGTCATGCTCCAGGAAGCTGCCTCCGGCCTGGGGACCGGCGAAAGGGCGGCGCTGACTTCGGCCCACAACCAGATGCTGAACCGGGTGCGCACGGGATGCGCGGCGCAGGCCGATCAAGACGCCGACGCCATCATGACGCTTTTGAGCGATGCGCGCGCCGCCATTTCGGCGTTGGAGGCGGTGGATGCTGCGCTCAATGTCCGCATCGACGGCAATGGTGCAGCCGTTCCGGAATTGAAGAAGT
Organism: Mesorhizobium sp. CO1-1-11; assembly: GCF_020164995.1. Classification (NCBI taxonomy): domain Bacteria; kingdom Pseudomonadati; phylum Pseudomonadota; class Alphaproteobacteria; order Hyphomicrobiales; family Phyllobacteriaceae; genus Mesorhizobium; species Mesorhizobium sp. CO1-1-11. The sequence continues at coordinate 186,494 of NZ_JAIUHE010000012.1, read as the reverse complement.
TCCTGCAGCGACTGCTGACGACGCTGGAGTGGAATACCAGTGCCAGCGCGGTCGCCAACGGTGCCGCAAAGCCTGCAGCGCAGCCGTCTCAACCGACATCGACGCCCACCCGAAATGGCCATGGAGCCGAGACGATGGCAAGTGTGGCAAACTTGGCGGAAACCAGCATCGGTCTGCCTGAGCGCCTCAATTCGCGCGACGAAGTCGTCAAATGCCTCGACCTCGTGGTCGCGTTCTACGATCGCACCGAGCCGTCCAGCCCGATCCCGCATCTCGCCCGGCGTGTGCGCCGCATGGTGCATATGGATTTCGTGGAACTGATGGAAGATCTCGCCCCGTCGGGGCTGAAGGAATTCCGGCTGCTTGCCGGTGTTCCCGATCCCAAGAAGCCGGCCCAGAAGGATGAAAGGTAACAATCATGCCAGCAGAGAGCAAAGCGAAGGTCATCGAAAGAAACCGCGCCCCGCGCGTGCAGATCGCCTATGACGTCGAAACCTACGGCAGCCCGACAACGATAGAGTTGCCGTTCGTCATGGCTGTCATTGCCGACCTTTCCGGCGCCTCGCAGACCAAGGAAGCCTCAAAGTCGGTTCTGGATCGGAATTTCGTCGAAACCGACGCCAACCGCTTTCCCAAATTCATGGAAGCGATGGGACCGCGCGTGAAGGCGCGGGTGAAGAACACGTTGCCGCAGGCCGAAGGTGCCGAGCGGGACGAGGAAATGGCGATCGATCTCACCTTCTCCAAAATGGGTGATTTCGCGCCCGACAAGATCGCCGAGCAGGTGCCGCAACTGGCCGAGATCCTCAAGATGCGGCGGCAACTTGAGGAACTGCTGGGCTTCATGGATGGCCGCGTCGATGCTGAAAAGCGCATTGCGCAGCTTCTCAACAACGAGCCTTTGCTGAGCAAGATCGCCAGCCAGGCGATGTCCGACGGCAAGGGCGAGGAGTAAGTCATGGCTGAACAGCAAAAGACCGCAGTCGCAACCGCCGAGGCGGAAGCCATAGATCTGGGTGAATTCAGCGGCCTGCTTGAAAAGGATTTCAAGGTCAGGAAGGACGACACTGAGAAGCTGCAGCAACTGGTGCGCAACCTGGCGCTGGCCGCTCAGTCCCGATCCGAGACGACGACCATCTCGTCCAACGCGATCAAGTCGATCAAATCGCTGATCGCGGGCATCGACAAGATGCTGACGACGCAGGTCAACGAGATCCTGCATGCCCCCGAAGTGCGGGAGATGGAAGGCACCTGGCGGGGCCTCTGGTACCTCATCAACAACACCGAGACGGATACCAAGCTGAAGATCCGGGTGATGAACATCTCCAAGGAGCAGTTGGCCGACACGCTGGAAGACTATGAAGGCCAGATGTGGGACCAGAGCCCAATCTTCAAGAAAGTCTACACCGACGAGTATTCGATGCTCGGCGGCGAGCCGATCGGCTGCATCATCGGCGCCTACGAGTTCTCCAACCACCCGCGCGACGTCGGCCTGCTGCGCAACATCTCGGGTGTCTGTGCCTCGGCGCATACGCCCTTCATCGCGGCCGCCTCGCCGCGGCTGTTCCGCATGGACAGCTGGCAGGAACTGCCGAACCCGCAAGACCTGCAAATGATCGTGAACAACCCGGCCTATGCCTCATGGCAGTCGCTGCGCGAGAGCGAGGACGCCCGCTATATCGGCCTCACCATGCCGCGCGTATTGGCACGCCTGCCCTACGGCTCGGAAACCGTTCCGGTGAAGGGCTTCACCTTCGAGGAAGAGGTAAGCGGCGACCACAACAAATATGTCTGGATGAACGCCGCTTTCCCGATGGGCGTGAACATCAACCGCAGCCACAAGCTCTATGGCTGGGGAACGCAGATCCGCGGCGTAGAGAATGGCGGCACGGTGCTCAATCTGCCGGTGCACGCTTTCCCGACGGATGACGGTTCAATCGCGATGAAATGCCCGACCGAAGTTGCCATCGACGACCGGCGTGAGGCGGAACTGGCGAAGCTCGGTCTGATGCCGATCTTGCACCGCAAGAACACCGATCTCGCAGCCTTCATCGGGGCGCACTCGCTTCAGGACGACGAGACCCGTGCTGGGCGTCTGGTCGACCCCGACGCCCAGTCGAACGAAAGGCTGAGCGCCAACCTGCCCTATCTCTTCCCTGTCTCGCGTTTTGCGCATTACCTCAAGGCGATCGCGCGCGACAAGATCGGCTCATTCAAGGAACGCACCGACATGGAGACTTGGTTGACCGAATGGATCAACCGCTACGTGCTGGCCAATCCCGCCTTTGCCGACGACAAGGCGCGAGCCAAGCGACCGCTCGCCGCGGCCGAGGTTCAGGTCGACAGCGTCGAAGGCAGACCCGGTTACTACAACGCCCGTTTCTATCTGCGTCCGCATTACCAGTTGGAGGGCATCAACGCCTCGCTGCGGTTGGTGTCGGAACTGCCGTCCGTGAAGGGCTGAAGCGCAGCGAAGTCATCATCCTGTTTCATTTGAAAGCGGTGGAGAAAGACAATGCCGACCACAGACAGAAACGATGCTCCTTCAATGAAGATTGATGGTTTTTTGAAAGTTCCCGACATCAAGGGGCCCAGCAAGCGCGACGGGCATGAAGACGAGATCGAAGTGCATGGCGTCGATTACAAGATGATGGCGCCTTATGATCCGAATTCGCTTTCGCGACGCGGCCGTGTGTCGATGGGAATGATCAAATTCTTCAAGCACTACGACAAGTCGTCGCCATATCTGAAGAAGGCGTTGTTCGAGAACAAGGCGCTCGACGAGGTGGTGTTTTCGGCACGCCGCACCATTGACGGCGAGACCAGCGACTATCTGGTCGTGACGCTCACCGACGCTTCGATCATGGAATACGACATGCGGCAGGCTCCCGACGAGGCGGACCTGATCGAGGAAGAAGTCAGCTTCGCCTACAAGAAGATCAAGTTTGTCTACGACAAGGACGACGAGATCGAAATGGACGTCTATGTCGGCAAGTGAGACCAGGCGGCCTGGCGCGAGAGCGCAACCTGGCGGCAGTTCGCGGGCAAGGCGCGAGGCGGTCCAGCCATCCCTTTGGGATCGCCTCGTCAACGACTTGCCTGGACTGACGTCGGAGATCGAGGGGTTGCGCCGTCTCTTGGATGAAGAACTCGGCGCCGAGCGCGTCGAGGCTCTTCTTGCCGGCAGCGCACGCGCCATCGACGCCGACGCCGAACTCACATCCGAGCAAAAACGGCGCCTGCACCGGCTGGTCTTCCAGAGCCAGCATCGCGCCGAGATCGAAGGCCGCGGCGTGGTCGTTTCGGCACGAGTATTGAGAGAGGCCGTGCGCCGCGACATCGAGGCCCTGTTCAACACCGAGCGCTTCGAATCCGTACCGATGCTCTCCGACGCCGAACACGAACAGCCCCTGGACGAACTGCCCTCGCTCGCTGACTTTCCGCAGGTGCGCCGCAGCGTGGTGAATTTCGGGGTGCCGTCTTTTTCCGGCCGTTCGTCGCGGGATTTCGACCGCGATTCCCTGGCACGAGAGATCCGCGCGGTGCTCGCCACCTTCGAGCCGCGCCTGAAGGAGAGTGCCACAATCGTCAACGTCACGCTCGGCGACAAAAACATCGGTCTCAAGATCGAGATCGACGCGGTGCTGATCATGGCCCCCACACCGGAGCGTATGCGCCTGCGCACCACGATCAATCTCGACAACGGGCTGGCACGAACCGAATTCAGGGAGACCTGAGATGGATCGGGTCTTTGTGGAGTATTACGAAGAGGAACTGACCCATATCCGCGCCCTGGCGGCGGAATTCGCAGACATGCATCCGGCGGTCGCCCGCAATCTTTCCCTCGACACGGTCCCATGTCCCGACCCTTATGTCGAACGGCTGCTCGACGGCGTCGCCTTCCTGGCGGCGCGGACCCGTCTGAAGGTCGACGCGGAGCGCTCGCGCTTCTCGCGCGCCGTGCTCGATGTGCTTTATCCCGATCTGGTCGCGCCGGCGCCGGCGACGGCGATGGCGGTCCTGAAACCCGGCCAGCAAGTGCAGTCGATGCTCGCAGGTCACGCCATCGCGCGCGGCACACGGCTGGTCTCTGCCCTGCATCCAGGGCTTTCGACACGCTCGACCTTTACCACCGCGCAGGAGGTGACGCTGTGGCCGATCGCCGTCACCTCGGTCAGCTATTTCCAGGATCGCAGCGCGCTCGCCGCCGCCGCAATCGCGCCGATCGGCGGCGTGCGCGCCGAGGCGGCGTTCCGGGTCACGCTCGCTCGGACAGGAAAAGGCAAGCTCAGCGACTTGTCGCTCGACCGTCTCGACCTCTATTTCGCCGGGCGCGCCAAGGCGCCGGTGCTTTTCGATGCAATCTTCGGCGCCTGCTCGGCGCTCGGCGCGCGCGCGCAGGGCAAGGCCAATCCGCTAACAGCGCTGCCCGAGCCCGAAATGATAGGCATTCGCGACGACGAAGCGTTGATGCCACGCACCCGTGCGACCTTCGAGGGCTACCGGCTTCTGCGCGAATATTTCATGATCCCGGAGCGCTTCCATTACGTACGGCTCGCTGGCCTCCAGCCGGTGGTGCGCACATGTGAGGCGGCGATCGAGATCATCTTCCTGTTCCGGCGTGCGGTGCCGGAACTCGCCGATGTGACGGCTGCCGATTTCGAGCTGTTCGTGACGCCGGTCATCAATCTCTTCGAACGCGAATGCAACGACATCGAGATCGATCCGCGCAAAACCCGTCAGGTGCTGCATGCCGACCGCACCCGGGCGCGGGATTTCGAGATCTTTCGGGTCACACAGGTTGAGGATGCCGACGCCGAAAGCAGCGAGGCGACGATTCCCGAATTGTTCAGCCTGGGCCAGAACCGCGGCAGCGGCTGGGTCTATTCGACCGAGCGGCGTCCGCGCCGGGCCACCGAAGACGAGCGGCGCGACGGCCTGACCCGCACCTCCTACACCGGCGACGACGTCTTTATCGCCGTCTCGCGGCCGGCAGGAAGCGTGCCAAACCGGCTGCTCAAGCGTCTCGGCATCGTGGCGCTTTGCACCAATCGCGACCTGCCGATCCTGGACGACACACCGACGCTGACGCTGGAGACGGCAGATCCAGTCGAAACGGTGCGCTTGCTTGGAGCGCTGCGGCCGCCGCAGCCGGCCATCCCGGCATCCCTGCCGGGCGGCGCTGACGGCGAATCGCGCGCCGACAATCTCGCCTGGCGTCTGGTGGCGCAGCTCTCGCTCAACTTCCTCAGCCTTGCCAAGGAAGGCCGGGGAGTCGATCCGCTGCATGCCTTGCTCGACCTCTATGCCGATCGGGGCGATCCGGCCCTTGCCCGCAACGTGCATTCGATCGTGCGCATCGATTCGCGCCCGGTGATCGAGAGGCTGCAGATTGACGGGCCAATGTGTTTTGGACGCGGCACCGAGGTAACGCTGCATGTCGACCAGTCCGTGCTGGCGGGGCAAAGCTCACTGCTGCTTTCGGCCCTGCTTTCGCGGCTGTTCGCCCGCCATGCGGGGATAAATGGTTTTGTGCGGACCCGTACGCGGTTGCTGCAGAAGCAGGAGGATGTGCCATGGCCGATGACGCCCGGCAATCGCTACCTGATCTAGCGCAGCCCGCAACGGTCGCGGCCGAAATGTTGTCGGAGGACTTCGATTTTTTCGAGTTGCTGCGACGGCTGGAGCAGCGCCGCGGGTTGTTCGGCCATTCCGGAACGGCCGAGCGCGAGCCGGCGAGGCTGGGCCAGCATGTGCGGCTGAGCTTCTCGGCGCGCGACGTCGTCAAGTTCCAGGAGGGCGGGGACAAGGCCCTGGCAAGGGTGACCGTCGCCAATCTGGGGCTGCTTGGACCGGAAGGACCGATGCCGCTGCATCTGACGCGCTGGGTGCTCGATCGGCTTTCGCAGCGCTGGTTCACCGGAGCCGACGCCGAGCAGACCAGCGACACGACCTTCGTCGATTTCGTCAACATCCTGCAGCACCGCATGATGGCGCTCTACTACCGCGCCTGGGCCGACGCGCATCCAGCGGTGCAGGTCGAGCGTTCCGTCGGCGGGCGCGTTCGCGCCATGCTGGAGGCAATGTCCGGCATCGGCCTGCCCGGCACGCAGGATCCCGAACTCGACGCTGTGCGACTGCGACAGGCTGGGTCGCTGGCCAGTCAGGTCGACGGCGTGGAGCGGCTTACTTTGTTCCTTACCACCGCCTTCAAGGTTCCGGTGCGGATCAAGGAGTTCGTTGCCGCCTGGATCCCCGTACCGACCCCATTGCAGACGCGTCTCGGCAGGGCCTATGCCGGACTTGGACGCGGCGCGACGATCGGGCCGCGGGTGTTCAGCCGCCAGAGCAGGATCGAATTGCGCGTCGGTCCGTTGAGCCTCGACGAGTTCAAGTCGTTCTTGCCTGGCGAGCGGCGTCTCGGCCTGTTCAAGAAGGCGGTGCGCGATATGATCGGCGAGGCGCTCGATGTCGATTTGCGCATCGTGCTGGCGCGCGATGCCGTACCGCCGCCCCGGGTCGGGACCGTCCAGCTTGGCCGCACGGCCTGGCTGGAACGGCCCGCGAGTACGGGCGACGCCGACGATCTGAGATTGCACACTATCGTCGGCTGGCGGCCGCAAATGCCGGAGGCGGCCGCATGAGCCTGCTGCTGACCCTGGAACAGGGCCCCCGCTCGCAAGTGGTCCGGCAGAGCCGGCTCGACGAGGGCGAGTTGGTGATCGGGCGCAGCGCAGATGCGGGCTGGCAGATCGACGACCCGGATATGTTCGTCTCGCGCGCGCACTGCACGATCAAGGGCGACCGGGACGGCTATTTCGTGACCGACACGTCGAGCAGCGGATTGTTTGTCGACGAAGCCGACAGCCCTCTTGGACCTGGCAGGTCGATGCGGCTGCAGAACGGCATGCGGCTGCGCATGGGCGACTATGTGTTTCATGTCGAGGTTCAGTCCAAAATGAGCCAGACCGCGGTCGGCCAGGCCCCGGCCGCCAACCATCCCACGCCGGCGTGGTCGCCTCCGGGAGCACGAACGCCAGCCAGCATCGGCGGCGACGACTTCTTCTCGGTCAAGATCGAGGAAGAGCCGCGCAAACCCCGCCCGGCGGATCTGCCGAACCCGTTCGAGCAGCCTGTCCCTGGGGCTTACGATCGCGCATCGAACCAGCGCAGTTCGCCTGCCTTCGATGACCCCTTCAGCCTCGATCCGGTGGCGACGCCGCAGGCCGGTGACGGCCCTGCTGCGGGTCAGCCGGATCCGTTTGGGCTGGGTGACATGTCTTCGCGCAATGATGCGTCCTGGCAGCCGGCGAAGCCGGCCAGCTTCGATGACGATTTCAGTTTCGGCCCCCCCGCTGCGCCGCCTGTCACCAACGGTGCCGATCCGGCAGGACGTGCCCGGCACCACGTTGAAAAGCCGCGCGCCGACAATCCTTGGGACATGCCGGTGCAGGCAGCCGCATCGCCGGCGCCGCGCCGCGCCGCGCCAGCGTCGAAGCCGGCGCGCGCTGCGCAGCCAGTGCCAAGCGATATGGCGCTTCGTGCCGCGTTCTTGCGCGGTATAGGCGTCGAGGAGGCTGATTTTCCCGCGCGCGATGCGATCGCCGAAATGGAAAAATTCGGCCGTGAATACCGGCTGATGCTGGATGGCTTGATGCAGTTGCTGCGCAAACGCGCCGAGGAGAAGGGAAGCGCGCGCGTCGCCCAGACTGTGGTCGGCGCCTCCGAGGTCAATCCGCTTAAATTCCTGCCGACGGTCGAGGATGTCGTCGTCACCATCATCTCCGAACGCAGCCCGGGCTTTCTCTCAGGCGAGGCGGCGATCAGCGACGCGGTGAAGGACCTTGCACAGCATCACGTACGCGCCTGGCGGGGCGTTCAGGCGGCACTTCGGCGCATGATCGACCGTTTTGATCCAGCCGCCATCGAAGAAGAGCTCAAATCCAATTCCGCCATCGGCAATCTGCTCTCGGGCGGGCGCAACGCCAAGCTGTGGGAGCTCTATCAGAGACGCCATCGCGACATCGCCCAGAGTGCGGAATCGAGTTTCCTGGGCGAGATCGGCACAGACTTCAGGGACGCATATGAGGAGGAGTAGGATATGATCGACAGACGCGAATTCGTCGTTGCCCTCGGCGCTACGGGGCTGCTTGCGGCTTGCCAGAGCGGCCCGCCGAAACCATCGGTTATCTCCGTCAATGTGACCGGCGGTGCGGGGATGAATCCAGGGCCGGGCGGCGGCGACCGGCCGGTAACGGTGCTGGTGATGCGGCTTGCCAGCACCGGCAAGTTCAACTCGGCCGACTATTTCGCGCTGCAGGGCGACGCGGGCTCGGCCCTCGGTGCCGACCTCATCGGCTCCGACGCCATCTCGGTTGCGCCTGGCAAAACGGTGGCCAAGACCATCACGGTCGAGCCGAACGCGACGGCGCTCGGCTTCGTGGCGCTGATCCGCGAGCCAGGCGGACGCAACTGGCGCACCACCAAGTCAGTGTCGCCAGGGTCGAAATTCACCGTCAACGTCAGCCTGGGCAAGGGCGGCATTTCCGCCTAGCGGCAAGCAGCATATAGTTGCGTGCAGAAAGTAGCGGCATGAGCGATGCAAACAGGGTGCTGTGGTCGGAGGGCCTGTTTCTCAGGACCCAGCACTTCCAGCAGCAGGATCGGTTCTTCGAAGGCATGGTGCGCGGCGCATTGCGGGCCGGCCAGCTCCATACTTTCGGCTTCCAGCAACTGACCCTCGACCAGTCGCTGCTTGACGCCGGTCAGGTTTCGATCGTGTCCGCCCGGGGCATTTTCCCGGACGGCACGCCTTTTTCCATTCCCGACCTGATGGATGCGCCGAAGCCGCTGCCGGTCACACCCGACACGGGCGGCGGGCCGGTGCTGGTCGCACTGCCGCTCGAGCCCCCCGGAGGCGTGGGATTCGACCCGGCGCATGCGGCGTCGACGGGCGCGCGTTACCACGGCAGGATCGTATCGGTGCGCGATGCCGTCCAAAGTGCCGGCGATCCCGAGGAGATCGAGATCGCAAGGCCGCAAGCGGCGCTGCTTGCGCCCGGCAAATCGGTCGGCGGCTATACCGCCTTGCCGATCGCCGACATCAAAGGTGTACGCGCCGACGGCGGCATCTCGCTCGACGAGACGTTCCTGCCGCCGACGCTGATCACCGGCGCGGTCCACTGGTATAGGCAATTGCTGCAGGAGGTCGTCACCGGCCTCGAGCAAATCGGCGAAGCGCATGGCAAGATGGTGATGGGCGGCGCCGGCCGCAGCGTAGAAGACCTCTTGATGCTGCACCTGGCCAATGCCGCTCGCCCGCGCCTTGCCCATATGCTGGCGCAGGATGTCTTTCATCCAGCCGAACTCTATCTCGAACTTGCCGGACTCGCCGGCGAGATGGCAACCTACGGCTCGAGCTCGCGCCGGCTCGGCGATCTGCCGCCCTACGACCACATGGCCCCCGGCCCCGCCTATATGGCACTGGCCGACGCCCTGCGTTCGCTCATCCTCAGCCTGCGCTACATCGAACCGAAATCGCGCGCGCTGCCGGTCATGCGGCACGCCACCAATGTCTGGAAAGTACGCATCGACAACCCAAAGCTTTTGCTCGCCAGCCGGATCGTCATCCGCGTGGGATCGGAGCTTTCGGAAGACGCGCTGCGCAAGATCTTCGTCAACCAGGCGACAGTCGGCGCCGCGGACCAGTTCGAAGGGCTTTGGAAGTCGCGCCTGCCGGGCATTCCGCTCAAACCGCTCCATTCGCAGCCACGCGAGATTCCCTATGATGGCGACCGGCTGTGCCTGGAGCTCGATCAGAAGAGCGAGCATTGGGCCTCCTTGCTCGACGCGCCCGGCTTCGTCATTGGCGTTTCCGGAGTCCTGGACAGCGAGCCGCAGGTCGACTGCTATTCGGTGAACAGGTGATGAGCCGGGATGATCCTTTCGGCCTGTCGGAGGATCGCGAGCGCACGCGCATCAGGCTGGCGGGCGTTGCGCCGCGGCCGCTGGCGCCGCTGACGCCAGGCGCACCGGTCAAGAGGGCGCGTGTTCATCCCAACCCGCTCATCAACATCTTCGCGCCACTGCTCGAATTCGCCCCCGAGCTCGAAAGCGCTCTGGCGCCGGAAAACCCCGAAGCAATGCGCACACGCCTGCTCGACGAGTTGGTTCAGGCGCGCGACGCCGTTATGGCAGCGGGCTCCTCGCTGGAGCGCGCCGATCAGGCGGCATGGGCCGTGGCGGCATTGCTCGACGACCTCGCGCTCAACACGCCATGGGGCGGCGCCAGCGCCTGGCCGCGACAGCCGCTCGTGGTCATGCTGCGTGGCGACGTCGATGCCGGCACCCAGTTTTTCACCCGCCTTGACGAGCTCGAGCGCCATCCCAACCGTGACCGCGAGATGCTGGAGCTTCAGTATTACTGCCTGGCGCTCGGCTTTCGTGGCAAGTATCGGGTGCCCGGCCGAGCCGGCGACCGCTCGCTCACTGGTGTGCGTGTGGCAGCCGCGCGCGTCCTTCGCAATGCCGACGCCGACAGCGCGCCACTGTCGCCGAACTGGAAAGGCGTAATCGCTTCCGACGAGCCGCAGCGCTTCATCGTCCCGATATGGGTGATGGCCCTTGCTGCAATTGCCATCGTCGCCGCCGCTTATATCGGCCTGTCGATGAGCTTGAGCAGCCAGGCGGTTGAACTGTCCGCACTGGTCCGCACCCTGCCGCCGGCCTCTCGGGCGGACGTTACCCGCGCCGCACCAAAGCAGGATGCGCCCGAACCTGAACCGCCACAGGCGGTCGATTTCGCGCTTTTGCCCGCATTCAAGGCCGAAGCGCCGGCAAGCCTCAAGGGCGCGCTCAGCGGCACCGAGAGCGTCTCGCTGGCCAAGCTGATCATCCAGTCCTCCAACCCAGAGCTCTTCCAGTCCTCGCGGCCGACACTGTCCCAAGGCTATGAGCCGCTGATCGCCTCGATCGCCAAGGTGATCCTCGCCAATCAGGAGCTGACTGGAAACATCACCATCATCGGCCATACCGACAATGTGCGCCTGCAGCGGTCCAACCCCCTGGCGAGCAACCAGCGGCTCTCGGAGGCACGCGCGCAGACCATAGGGGACCTCCTGGTACAGGCTGGCGTGCCACAGGCGCGCATCCATTCCGAGGGCCGCGCCGACACCGATCCGGTGGCCGACAACTCGACGCGCGAGGGCCGCGCGCTTAACCGGCGCGTCGAGGTCCTGGTCGAGAAGAGGCTCTGAGATGTTCATCCTGCGCTTCCTGTGGGCGGTCATCACCTCGCGATTTCTGTGGACCCTGATCGGCATTGCACTGCTTTCGCTGTTGATCTGGGTGTTCGGCCCGATCGTAAGGGTCGGTCCCTACGCGCCATTCGAATCCGACAATGTGCGCATCGCCATCGTCGTCGGACTGATCTTCTTATGGCTGATCTGGCTGATCATCGCGCAACGGCGCGCCATTCGCGCCAATCGCATGTTCGTCGCCGAGATCGCAGCTCCCGTAGCCGAAAAACAGCTCACCCCTGGCGAGGAGAGCGTTGCAGCCGTCGGCGCCAAGTTCGGCGAGGTGATGGCCGAGCTCAAGCGGCGCAAGCTCGGCGGACGCAAGTTCCTGCGCGAAATGCCATGGTATGTGATCGTCGGACCTCCGGCCACCGGCAAGACCACCGCGTTGCGCCAATCGGGTCTCAATTTTCCAATCGACCTTACCGACGATTTGCAAGGCGTTGGCGGCACGCGCAATTGTGACTGGTTCTTCTCCGAAAACGCGGTGCTGATCGACACCGCGGGGCGCTACGTCCAGCAGGAGAGCCAGCCGGACGTCGATGCTGCGGAATGGCTGGGCTTCCTTGACCTTTTGAAAAAGCACCGCGGCCGCCGAGCACTCAACGGCGTCATTGTCGCGCTGTCGATCGACGCGCTCTCGGAGGGCGAGGAAGCGATCAAGGCGCACGGCCGCAAGATCCGCCGCCGACTGGCCGAGCTGAATGATCGGCTAGAGATCCGCCTGCCCGTCTACCTGATGCTGACCAAGGCAGACCTGATCAAAGGCTTCGAAGCCTTCTTCGGTGGCTTGTCGACAAGCGCGCGCGAGCAGGTATGGGGAACAACCTTTCCGCTCGAGGCCCAAGTCAACGCCGGCACGATCCTGGCGGAGCTCTCCAGGCTCGCCACCGAGCTGGAGCGGAGGTTGGTGCCACGCCTGGAAGACGAAGACAAGCTCGCCTCGCGCGCCGAGATCTTCCGCTTTCCAGCCCAGCTGGCGAGCCTCGGCGAGCCGATCAAGACATTGATCGAGGCAATATTCGGCGAAAGCCGCTATGAGGAAGCCGGCTGGTTGCGCGGGCTCTATCTAACATCGGCGACCCAGGAAGGCGCTCCCATCGACCGGCTGACCGCGGCGTTGTCCTCCTCCTTCGGCCTGCCGCCGCGCCGCGCCATAGCGGCGGCGCGCGTTGAGAGGCGCAGCTTCTTCCTCAAGAACCTTCTGACCGAGGTTATCTTCAAGGAGGCCGGCCTTGGTACGTTCGATCCGCTAGCGCAGCGTCGCCGCGCCTGGATGTGGCGCGGGGCTGCCGCCGCCTGTGGGCTCGCGGCTCTGCTGGCTGGCGGCCTGTTCACCTGGTCCTACCTCGACAACCGCAACGCGATTGCCGAACAGGCCGGCCAGTTCGAAGCCCTGCAGGGGCCGCTCACCGAGGTGGCCGCCATGCCGGCTGCGGTCGAGCAGCCGACCTTGGATGGCGCGCTGTCGGCGATGGGCGCAGTCGCGACGGCTCGAACGCCGCCGCCAGACGCCGTCCATAACCTGCTCGGGCCGACCGCTTCGGCGGAGTTGATGCGCGCACAGACGGATACCTACGACCATGCGCTGCGCAACGTGCTCGAGCCGCATATGGTCGCCCTGCTCGAGGCCACGATGTGGCGGCAAATCCGCGATCCGGACTTCATGCTCGGCGCGCTGAAGACCTACCGGATGATGACCGGCCTGTCGCAAATGGACACCGATTTCGTCCAGAACTGGTGGGTGAACAGTCTGCCGCAATTCGCGCCGGCTCCGCCTTTCCCCACGGCCGACGCCGAAGAGCACCAAATCGCCGCCATCCGCCGCATGGCAGTCGATGACAGCTACATCGCCCCGGACAAGGCACTGGTCGCGGAGGCGCTGAAGACCGTGTGCACGATCTCACTGCCCGAGCGCGCCTACAGGCAACTCCTGGCCGACCCGGAAGTAGCAGCCATCAAGGAATGGGCGCCGGCCAATTTCGCCGGGCCGAATGGCGCCAAGGTGTTCGCGCGCCGTTCCGACAAAACACTGCGTGTCGGCGTTCCAGGCCCCTATACCTATGCCGGCTTCCATGACGCGGTCCTCGACCGAGTCGAGGATGTCGCCGGCCAGGCCGCGTTGGACCGGGCGGTGTTTGCCGGCGGCTGCGAGGAGAATTCGGAGACGTCGGTCTCGGCGCTCTCCCAGGACATCCTGAAGCTCTATTACGACGACTATATCGCGCAGTGGGACTCTTTCCTGCGCGACATGCGGCTTTCACCGCTGACCGATCTCAACATAGCCAGTGAGAACCTCAAGGATCTGTCAAGCGCCGACTCCGCGCTGAAGCGCCTGTTGACGGCAGTGGTGCAGGAGACCGACCTCACCCGTTCCGACGAGGCGCCGGCCGATGGCCAAAGCGGCGCTGCCGCCAAGACCGGTTCGAAGCTGCTGAGCAAGCTTGGCAAGCTCGGCAAGGTGGTGACCTCAGGCGCCAAGCTCCTGCCTCGCGCCGGCTCCGCCAACCAGGTGGACATGACCGGCAGCCTGGTGGCCGACCATTTCAAGCCGCTCAAGGGCACCATCGCACAGGTCGACGGCCAGCCGCCGGCGCTCGACGCGGCGATCGTGGCGCTGACGGCTCTGTCGAACGTTCTGCAGACGGTCACCGCCAATCCCAACCCGCAGGACGCGATCAAGAAGCAGGGCGGCCTTGCCGAACTGACAGGCGCGGTTGCGAGACAAGCACAGATCCTGCCCTCGCCGGTCAACGACTGGCTGGGCGGTATTGCCGGCGACACCAGTGGCTTGTCGCAAAAGGCTGTAACCAACGAGCTCAATGCCATCTGGCGGGCCGACATACTCCCCTTCTGCCAGGCGGCACTCAACAACCGCTATCCATTCAGCGCCGACAGCGCGGTCGACGTCAACGTGCGCGACTTCCAGCGGCTGTTCGGGCCGACCGGCCTGATCGATGCTTTCATCAACGACCATCTGATCAACTATGTCGACACCGCCAGCGAGCCGTGGAAATGGCGGGCCGATTTCGGCCTCGACCCGGCGGCGCTCGCAGCGTTCGAGCAGGCCAGGCATATCCGCGACGACCTGTTTCCAGGCGGCACCGGCCCGGTGATGAATTTCACCCTGGAACCCAAGGACCTCGCACCCGGCGCGGCGCGGGTGACGCTCAACCTCGATGGCCAGAACCTCGTCTACTACAACAATGCAACCAGGCCGCAGCCGATGACGTGGCCCGGCAAGGACGGGACCGGGGTGATCTCGCTTGCCTTCCAGCCGGTCGACGGCTCGCCCGAAGTGATGCTCAACGAAACCGGCAGCTGGGCCTGGCTCAGAATGCTGCGCGGCGGCCGCTTCGCGGCGACCAAGCTCACCGACGTCTATAGCCTGCGGCTCGGTACGAAGGGGATGTGGGCCGACTTCGAGCTCAAGGCGGCCAGTGTCGAGAATCCATACACACTCGAAATGTTCAAGAAGTTCACATGTCCGCCGCAGATCTGATCATTGGCTTTTTCGGCAAGATACCGGCGACCGGCGATTTCGTCGCCTGGAACTTGCCGCGGACTTTCATCGACCGATGGGACCGGTGGATGTCAATGGAACTGCGCGCGCGACCCGATGAGGGCGAGTTAGACTCGCGCGCATGGCGTTTTGTCATTCAGGAAGGAATTTTCAGTGACCAACCCTGTGCCGGCGCCTGGCGAATGAGCGAGGACCGCGTCGGCCGGCGCTATCCTTTCGCGGTCATTAGGCTGGGTCCCCCCCCTGATCCAGGCGACCCCTGGTTCGATGCGGTGGTTGCATCACTTCAGGGATGCGTGGCCGACCATTGGTCCCAGGGAAGGTTGACGGAGCATCTGGAGGAATTGCCCGCACCAAGCCCCGGCGCAGGGTCGTCGCGAATTGTCTTCTGGAGTGACGACTGGGAAGTGAAGGAGTTCAGCTTCTCCGACATTCACGACCTGGCCGCAAACGCTTTACCCGGCATGCGTGCGGCACCGGCTCAAACGGTGGAATTCTAGACATGGGATGCACCGTATTCGCGGAGAAAATGGGGTGGTTTCACAAAGGCAGTGACGGAAAAGGTATTGCGCCCGGAGATGTTTGTCTGACACCGCCGCCACCGCCAGCCGGTCCGATCCCCGTACCCTATGTCAATATGCTGTTCGCCAGCGACCTGACGAAAGGTAGCAAGAGCGTCAAGGCCGACGGCAATCCAACCGCACTTGAGGATGTTTCTGAGATCTCGACAAGTACCGGAAACGAGCCCGGCACGCAGGGCGGCGGCGTCATAACGCATAAGACCAAAGGCAAGGGGAACTTCACGCTTTGGTCCTTTACAGTAAAGGTCGAGGGCAAGGGGGTCTGCCGTCATGGCGACCCATTGCTGCAGAACGAAGCCAGCAAACCACCGAATTGCACTGCCCCCGGCGCGCTGGTGATTCTGAAGGCGGCGCTCGGTAGCAATTATCGAAAAAGCAAATGCAAAACACCCTACAATAGCGACAAACACCGCCCAAGCATTAAGCAACCGCAGAAAGATGAAGTCTACGGAAAGCGGTGCTGGGAATGCGCGAAGCAGATCAGGGCAAGCAAGCGGGCCAAGACGCTAGGCGGCAAATGGCTGAGGGAGGAAGATTACGGCAAGAAGGACTCGGGCGGAAAGAGGCGCTACAAGAACCGCGACCGAAAGAAGATGACGCCCGATCATCAGCCACCTTTGAATCGCGCATGGGAACTTGGCGGCTGTCATCTGAAACCATCGCCCGAGGCATTCAAGAAACTCATGAGCAAGCCGGAGATGGTGCGGCCGCATTGCCGTGCGCACTCGAATACTCAGGGGACCAAGGTGTCCAAGATTGGCGCCAGCATTAGAGCGGGCCGGTCCTAGAGGAGGTAATGCGATGGACAAACGCTACAAAGATATTCAGGCTCACTATCTTGCCGAAATGCGCACAATCCTGCCGGGGGTGATGACCTGGTGGAAGGCTCAAGCTGTTCGCGATGCATCAAAACTCGTCGGCTCGGCCCCCCAAAATGAGTTCGAATCCCGCTGGCCGGCGGGACCAACCGCACACCCGCGCGTTCTCCATGTCTTCCGAAAATACTTCCTAGAAATAGACAATCTTAACCTGCACAATGAAAGTCGCGAGGCTCCCGGTAGCGATGACATCGAGGAAACCGACTGGGGAGCAGATGACGAGCCCGAGGTAGACTTCCAACTCGCGATCGATCTGCTGGTCGACGACCTACCTAGCGTCGCACCGGATGTCTATGAACTCGTGAAAGGCCTTGTTTTCGTGCCTATCGGTCAATCTCCGGACGAGGAGACCTGCTGAGATGGCGTTCAAGATCGTCCACAACGTCGACAAAGCTGTGCGCCAATTGCTTGGGGCACCGAAGGATCTCTATGGAGAAATTCGTGACCAGGGGCAAGAAAAACCCCTTGCCGATGCAACCGAAGCCCATCGGAGACTATATGCCCAATATGTTGCCGACTTCCCAACGGCATATGAGGTCGGCGATGCGTGGTGGCAGGATTGTGTCGAAGCCTTCGTGCTCGATGGCTACAAGAAGGCCGAGGCTGTTGACCTCGCCTACGACAAACGGCTAGCTGGGCCCGCATCCGCCCCGGAGGTTGTCTGGTTTTTTCGCACATATTGGCTGTCCTTTGACGAGCTGAACGGTGATCTTCCTCCGGCCGATCGCGTGCCTCCCCAGACGGCAATGCTCGCCTGGTTGGTCGAAGACGGGCGAAAGGACTACGTGCGACTGCTCACCTGCATGCCCTACTGGCCGATCGGGCTTGACGAGAATGGTAACTGGAGCTGAGCCGTGGCCTTTGATGTTTGGCTCGAAAATCGCACGCCCTTCGCTGCCGCGACTCACCTCCAAATGGATGCTGATGGACAGGAAGTGCTTGTAACGATGTTGTCGGCCAGTTTCGATGTGCCGCAACCGAATGGTTCGCTGCGTCCCGCGGACGAACAGCTGCCAGTGGCATTCGGTGACGTGCCCTTCGGTGACCCAGCCCGCTCGTCGAGCCGGTACGAGGCCGACATTGCCCCCATCAAGCCGAAGGCGGAGGTAATCGTCAATGGCACGGCCCACGCTCCGAACGGAAAACCGGTGCGCGAGATGCAAGTAGGCCTCAGCGTCGCCGGCATTCGCAAGGTCCTCAACGTCGTCGGTGACCGCATTTTCGATTCCGGCAGCTACAGCGCGCCGCACCCTTTCAGGACAATGCCAATCGTATATGAGCGGGCATACGGCGGCACTACGCCCGATGGGACTGTCGAATCTCGCAACCCAGTGGGAGTCGGTTTTCGCCATGCGGCTTCCGCCGATCCGACCGTCAGGACGCAGGCCCCAAATATAACGTATCCGGGTGAGCCGTTTCTAAGCGCATCTGACCGCCCGCAGCCGGCTGGCTTCGGCGTGCTCGCGCGCGGATGGCAGCCGCGCCTCGGCTTAGCAGGTACTTATGATCAAAGCTGGATCGACACACAATGGCCTCTGCCCCCGAAGGATCTCGACCCTCGACACTATCTGTGCGCACCGACCGATCAACAATTGCCGCGGCTTGCCGGCGGCGAGGAGGTAACACTCATTGGCCTAACGCCGGATGGGCGCTGGAGCTTTCGCCTGCCAAGGGTCACCGCGCCCTTGAGATTGATCTATGATGACAAGGTGCAAGAGCAGTCTTTTGTACCAGACACGATCATCATCGAGCCCGAAATTTCGCGCGTTACCCTGAAAGCAAGGCATTCAACCACAACGCGCAGGAATGCCCCGAACATACGCGAGATCGTCTTTGGCCACGTTACGCCAGCTCTTCTTTTGGCTCGACGCAGGGGAAAGGAGTATCGCTCCGCCCTTGGCGGCGATGGAACGATACCGGATCGACCGGTGTGGCGACTATGAAGCGACCGCTTTATGTCTCGGGGGCTGGGGCGGTTACCGCAGCGGGATTGAACGCTCGGCAAACCCTCGCAGCGATTCGGGCAAGTCTGTCTGCTTTCGAAGACGCCGTGCTTGCTACGCCATTTGGCGCTACCCAGGTCGTGGCGCGAATCCCGGCTCGCTCCCGACTGCGAAGGACGGAGGGGCAGTGGCTTGTCAACATTGCGGCGCGGGCAGTCCGCGAGACATTGCTGACCGGCAAAATCAATTCCGAAGCGACCGCCATTCTGCTTACTCCGCCGGAGAGCTTTCGCAATCATCCGGCCTACGCCGACATCGCACCGGCGGATTTTCTGGCCGCGATAATTGCGACGACCGGTCAGAAGTTCCATGCTTCCTCGCGCGCAGCAGACGGCGGCGCTGCCGCAAGTATCGGGTTGCTGGAGCGCGCGGCGGAGTTGATGGAACTGCAGGACGTCGAACAGGTCCTGCTCGGCGGCGTCGACAGCCTCATCAACGCCGTGGATTTGGCTCGTCTTGGGCAGGCTCGTCGCCTCAAGAGTGAAGAGAACGCGCAAGGCCTGATACCCGGCGAAGGCGCAGCCTTCATCCGGTTGACCCGCGCTCCCGACGGAAAAGCGCAGATCCAAGTTGCTATCCATGGCGTGGGCCTAGCCCACGAGACGGACAGTGTTCTTTCCGAGCGTTACAGCCAAGGGCACGCTCTGCTAGAGGCGTTACGCGACGCGGTAAAGGGATCAGGTCCCTCTGAGCCCGACATTGATTTCGTCGTCAGCAACGGCAATGGCGAGCGCTACAGCGGATGGGAGCAGATGCTCACACGACCGCGCTTCTACCGGACGCGACGGGAAATCCTGCCGACCGCCCTCCCGGCGATGACAGTCGGCGACATAGGGGCTGCCAGCGGGGCTCTTGTGCTGATGTTGGCAGCCGACAGTTTCCTGAAGGAGTATGCGCCCGGTGCGACCGCCGCCTGCGAGCTCGCCTCGGAGAATGGCCTGCGCGCCGCAGCGGTGTTGACCCACGTCAGGGGGCGGTAAGTAACCAGTTCATTCAAAAAAGACCCTTATGGATAATGTCATGTCCAGGCTGGGTACCGGCGCGTGGCACGCCAGTCGGCAAGCGGCGCATCGGACGTAGCAAGTGCGGCTCGTAACGCTCCGATCCGCAACCGGCGCATCGATTTGAAAGGGCGGTGAGAGTGCCCGCCCCGGCCCTCGTCCCACCATTCCTCGACCTTGTCGGCCACCGGCAGCGAGGTCTCGTCAAGATGGACGAAATCCTTGCCGAGCGCAGCCGGATCGACCGCAAAGAGGTCGGTATCGCCAAAATCAACTTCGAAGAGGTCGCGAAGCGCTGCCCCGGAAGCAACGACAAGGTCTGGTTCGCGCATTTTCTCTATTAGCCACGGCATCACCATGCGATTGCCGAGCAGACCAATGGAGGCCGTGGCAACGCCACGAAGCGCGGGCTGGTCCAGATGCGTCTGGAGCCAGGCCTTCCCGGCCGCCGTCGTCCTCGTCAACAGGCCTATCTCGATCGCCGGTCCCGACAATCCCGAGTCCGCCGTCACGATCTTGTCAATCACGGGTTGGGCGGTTCGAATTTCGCCCAGCAGGCAAGCGGCTACGGCAGCCGTGAAGCGCTCGGCGGGCGTCTCGCCGTCAAGTCCAGTCAACACCTCTGCAAGGAGATCGCGTCGTTTGACCGCTCCGGCAAGCTTGACTGCGCGTCTGCGCACCCTCAGGTCCGAATCTTTTGTCAAATTGCGAAGCCACGGCCCCGCATCCACCCGATGATGCCACAGCGAAGAGAGGCCGAGGCTGCGACGCAACGCGTCCCTCGTATGAAGCCAATCCGCCACGAATGGTCGCAGGCTCTCACGCGGCGTACGGGCGATGGCCGCGGAGAGGCTCGACGTGCCGACATCACCGAGCGGCCCCGCAGCATCGATCGCGACGGTCACCAGATCGGCGTCTCCCCAGCGCAGAGCTAATGTGCCCAGCACGAACAGTTCGCTTGGTTCAGGATAGTCCGTGAAGCGTGCTAGAGCTGCTTCCCAGCCCGCCGTGCCGGCGGCCAAAAGTCCTTCGAGATTGGCCTCCAGCCGCTGATCTAAGCGACCTATGTCGGCAGCATCCAGTATGGGAGCATCGATCTCTCTGCGACGGCGTTGCCAGAGGAAGGCCGCATCTTCGGCATGCTGGTCCACGATTGCAGCGATGGTCGCGACCCGATGCATCGGCAGCGCCTCAGTTGAGATGTACGGCCCCACCGCGAATACGGTTAGTTCCACTGGCCTGGCTGGTCAACTGGGTGCCTCGAATGGTCACGCGGCCATTCTTCTCCAGAATGATCGAAGCCACCCCGCAACGCAGCTCAATGCGCTCATCCGCGGTGATGACGAGACGATCCCCATCACGAACGACCGGCAGTTTCTTGTCCTTATGAGCCGGATCGACGATGCGTCCAACGACGAGCGGCCGCGCAGGGTCGCCCCCCTCAAACATCAGAGCCAGTTCCGAACCCACCGCTGAGGGCCCCAATTCCGTCAGGCTACGAGCCGCAACCGCCGTTTCGCGCTGATTGCCCGCGAATACAACAAGCGGTACTCCGGCATCGAACCCGATAAGCAGGCCGATTACAACCCCGTCAATGCGATCCAGAACTTTCATCGTGACGCCCTCAGTTATTGTTGATGGAGCTTCCCTTGATAATCACGTCGCCGTCAGCCTTGACATTTATCTTGCCGCTGCCCTTCAGCATGATGTCTTTACCGTCGGCGACGATGGTCCCATCTTTTTTCATGGTGATCGTTGCGTCGCCGCATTTTAGCGTGATCGAGTCACCCGCCTCGATCACCAGATTCTTGCCAACATTGATCGAACTGTCCTCGGCTATCTGGATGGCGCTGCCTTTCCCGACCTTGAGCGCATGCGCGCCACCGACGTCGGTGCCGTCATCCGCGCCAATCTTGGCGCTTCTTGCCTTGGCTATTTCGGACGATTGCGCTCCACCCACAGCGAAGCTCTGGTCCGCTCCGATCTGGATGCTCTGAGTTGCACCCACCGACCAGTTATCGGCAGCGCCTATGCTATGGCTTTGGTCTATCCCGACGCTTACCGATCGCGACGCCCCGATCGCGTTCGTCTGCGAAGCGCCGACTGTTCGGGCTTCAGCGGCTCCCACCGTGTCTACGCGGGCGACACCCACCGTGACCGTCTGGTTGAGACCCACCGTCTGCGAATGGTTGGCGTCGATGTTCTCCGTCGAGTTGGCGACGACATGGATGGTCTCATTCGCCATGACCGTCAACGAACGGTTCGCGCCCACGGTCTCGGTATCGTTGCTGCCGACGTTGGTGGTCTGGTCGACGCCGACCTTGACCGTCTTGTTGTTGCCGACGTCTTCGTCAAGGTTATGGCCGACCGAGTGCTTGGCGTCGTGGTCGATGCGGTCGGACTGGTCGTGCTGAACGGTCTTGTTGCGATCGTGTTTGATCAGCAGATGGTGGTCCTTCTGCGCCTGGAAATTGACCAGCTCTGAGCCGGCCTTGTCCTCGAACATTAGTTCGTTATAGCCGCCGCCGCCCTTTGACGAGTTGGACTTCCAGCCCGATTGCGTCGCATTGGCCGGCAGTCCGTAGGGCGGCATCTCAGCGGCGTTGTAGACCCGACCCGTGATGATCGGCAGGTCGGGATCGCCCTCGATGAAATCGACTATAACTTCCTGGCCGATGCGAGGGATCTGGATGAAGCCCCATCCGCTCCCGGCCCAGGTCTGCGACACGCGCACGAAGCAAGATGAGTTCTGGTCCTTCTTGCCGAGGCGGTCCCAATGAAATTGCACCTTCACCCGAGCATATTTGTCGGTGAAGATCTCCTCGCCCGACGGGCCGACCACGGTCGCGGTCTGCGGTCCGCGCATGATCGGTCGCGCCGTGATGCGCGGAGGCCGGTAGGGCAGTTTGGTGGGCGCGATGCCAAGCACGACCTTGAAATTCTCGCTATGGGCTTCGTTCTGGGTCCGGTAGCCTGGATCGAACAGCCGATATACGGCGCTGATCACCAGATAGTCCTGGTTCTGGTCGTCGCGCGGAAAACTTTCCAGCGTGAACTTGCAGCCTGAAAAAAGCCCCCGTACGGTTCCCACCGCCGTGCTGTGCTGGTGCAGAGCCTGGAGTTCCTCGCGGCGGATACCCGCAATCTTATCGCCACGCCCGACATCGAGATGCGCGCCGGGCTGACGGTAGTTTTCACCCGAAGCCTCCCGATGGGCGAAGGGCTGAGCGGACTTCGCCATCAGGTCAGCGCCGGGCTTCTCGAAATCATAGTCTGTATGAACGTAGGCGCCTGGACGCACGGCGCTGCCCGGAATCCATTCGGTAATGTATTCAACATCACGGCGCGAGCCATGGCCTTCGAAATTGTAAAGCACCTTCTCGTAGCCTGGCGCCGGCTTCAGCTTACTCATGGCATCGCACAGCACCAGCGTGTGCTTGCCCTCATCGTGCTCGAAGAAATAGAAGATCCCTTCGTGCTCGAGCAGCCGCTGCACAAAATCGAGATCGCTCTCATCGTACTGCACGCAATATTCGCGCGAGGGATAAGACCCCTGCAGCCGCTTCTCGAACTTGGCCATGCCGTATTTCGAGAAGATCTTTTCAACGATCTCGACAGCGGTCATGTTCTGGAAAATGCGGCAGTCGGTGGTGTTGCCGAGGAACCAGAGCCATGGCCTGACGCTGGCCTCGTAATAGGTCAACCGATCCTCTATGCGGGTAAGTGTGAAATCCGACACCAGACCGCTGAACCAGCGCTTTGGATCGGATTCGCCTTCGACGGAAACGACGCCGCCTAGCATCTTCAGCGGATCGATCTCACGGCTCTTGCTGACGAACCCCACGGTATACGCGAAACATCGGCTGATCTCATCACGGCCGACGAGATGGGTAAAGGTCAGCACATCGGCCCCAACCGGCGTCTGTAGAACCGTGGCACGTTCATTCGGCATGGGTCGTGCCCCTCCTCAACGCGGCCGCCGGGATGATGGATTGAAGCCCCGCTCCGTGAACGGCATCACGTTCACAGCATCTGACCGCCGCAAGCTAGCATATCTTCGACGGCGGCCAAATAAAAGCAACGCATGAACCTGGCGAGCATTGTTCGTGGAAGGCGCCTCTCCCACTGCGCCGGCAAGCTGCTAGAATGCCTTGGCATTTCAGCGGACAGTGGGTTTCAATGTTCATCTCGCTTCAGATCAGCAATGTCGACCGGCTGCCGCCAGGGGTCGCCACGAGCTATGCCGCCCGCGACCGGGGCTTCGAAATCGGGCGCGAGAACTGCGACTGGACGCTGTCCGACCCTGCCAAACTTATCTCGGGGCGACATTGCGAAATCCGCTATCAGACGGGCTCGTTCTGGCTATACGACCTCTCGCGCAACGGCACTTTCGTCAACGGCTCCAGCCAGCGCCTGAATGCGCCGCATCGATTAACCCGAGGCGACCGGCTGCTCATCGGCCACTATATCATCACCGTTTCGATCGACGAAGAGCGCGTTGCCGCCGGTAATCCGCAGGCCAGGACCGGTTCGACGCAACGCGAGTTGCCGGCCTCGACGGGAGGGTCGCTTGAACCCGGCAGCGCACCATTGCTCACTCCGCCAGATGGCCCAGGCCAGGCAGCGAAAATGTCAACGTCGTCGGCGCCGACGCCCGGCCCTGATGTCCCAGTCAAGCAGCCGGCGGAAGCCGACCGGACACTTGGCGATATCGCCAGGGCGGCCGGCTTGTCGCCGGAGCTGTTGGCGTCGCGCGACCCGCATGACGTCGCTGCCGAGATCGGCGCGGTCTTGCGAACCACAGTCGAGCAATTGTCCTTGCTGCTCAAGGCGCGCGCGGCGGCCAAGGTGCTCGCTAAGAGCGCGCATCGCACGATGATCGGCGCCGCGGACAACAACCCGCTGAAATTCGTGCCGGGCACTGACGACATGCTGGAGATCATGTTTGCCAAGCGGCGGGCGGGTTATCTGGATGCCAAGCGGAGCATCGAGGATGCGTTCGACGATCTGAAGACCCACGAAATCGCAACCTACGCAGCCATGCAGGCCGCGCTCTCGAGGCTGCTCGACGACCTGTCGCCGGAGGCAATCGCCAGAAGAATCCCGCCCGCCTCCTTTTCATCGAGGAAGAGCCAAGCCTGGGATGCGCTCGTCGCGACGTGGCGGACGATGGAAGACAAGCACGAAAACGGCATGCTGGATGTCTTTCTTGTCTATTTCGCCGAAGCGTACGCCAAGGCTGGCAAGCAGAAATAACCGGGCGCCAGATGGCGTTGCCAGCTCGCCAATTAACCTCAAGGAAAGGAAAGCCGCTTCCTCTACACCCTGCTTTCCGATTTCAATCGGCTTCCTGTGCGACTAGAATGGCATAGGAGCGCTTGCCAGGCTGGCAGAGCGGCGCGGCTTGGGTGTGTGCAGGAATGTCCTGTTTCGGCAAGATCAGAGTTTGCATCCGGCTCGCTGCTGATACTGAGCCTCGTATGCGGCATTCCTTCTGTCTGAAAGACGCCCATTGGACTTCGTCGGTGGTGCATCGATGAGCTCGAAGGACGATTCCTCCGAGCCTCCGGATAAAACCGTCATCCGCGTGCAACGGCCAAGGCAAAGGCCGCTCGTGGCTCCCGCTGGTTCCGGTCTGCAAAGCGTGCCCCCTCTCCCCTCACCCGCCAGGGAATCGACCGTGTTCGACCCCGGCGCCGGCCGGCAGTTGCCCCCCGGCTGGTCATCGGGAACCGTGGTTGTTCAGGACAACGAAGCGGTTGCTGCAAAAAGACCGGTGTTGCAGCAGGATGCCTTGCTCCACGCCACCGCTGGCGTGAAGTATGCCGCGGCCAATCCCATCCTCGCCGCCGCAGCCCCCTTGCTCATGCTGTGCGGCCAGTTGCGGCTGACGCCGGTCGAATGCCAAGCGGCCGCTTTGGCCGAGCATATCGCGGACACTGTCGATAGCTTCGACCGTGCCACGGCCAAAGCCGGAATTGCCGAACAAGACGCGCGGATCGCCAAGTTTGCGCTTTGCGAAACAGCCGACGACCTCATCGGCAATCTGCCCTGGCCGGACAAGCATACCTGGCTGCGGCACAGTATGGTGATAAAGTTCTTCCACACGCAGCCGACAGGGACGGGCTTTTACGAGGCGCTGAACAATATCCTCGCCAAGCCTGAAGGGCATTGCGACCTGCTCGAATTGATGCATGCCTGCCTTTCGCTGGGCTTTCAAGGCCAGTATCGAACATTGTCCGGTGAGCGCAACACGCTCGAGCGCGTCCGGCGCGACGTCTACGACACACTGCGCTATTTCAGGCCGCGAGCCGCAGACGAGATTTCCCCCAAGTGGCAAGGCATGGCGGCGGCGATGCCCAGGCCAGCAGGGCGGCTGCCGCTGTGGGCGATCGCAGCCGCCGCCGCGACCCTGGTGACGGTAGCCTTTTTCTTGCTTAGGATATTGATCACCGACGAAGGCGATGTCACTGCCAGCGAGTTGCTGGCGCTCAATCCATCCAGCCCGGTTATGATTGAACGGGCCAGCGTGGAGGCACCCGCCGAACCGGCGCGAGCCGACCCGCCACCACCTATGCCTGCAAACACCACGCAGATCGACCGCATCCGCACTGCACTCGCCAGGGAGGTCGCGAGCGGAGGAGTGAGCGTCGGCACCAAGGGCGACTTCATCGTCGTCGAGATCAGCAACCAGCTGTTGTTCGTGTCCGGCCAGGCCGGAATAACGGCACAGTTCCAGCCGATCGCGACAGACATCGCCTCGGCGCTCGATGCCGAACCCGGACCGATCAAGATCGTCGGCCATACCGACAACGTGAAGCCGAAGAAGTCGAGCACATTCAAGTCGAATTTCGATCTTTCTGTGGCACGTGCAAAAGCGGTGCAGGCGATGATGGCCAAGCAATTGAAGGACCCGTCGCGCCTGAGCGTCGAGGGCAAGGGCGAAGACGAACCCATTGCCGACAATGCGACCGCCGACGGCCGCGCCAAGAACCGCCGCGTCGACGTGATACTCCCAAAGCAGGACGCGTTATGAGCGGGCGCGGCGAGGAGCTGATCGGCTGGGTGCTGCGGATCTTCAGCGCGCTTGCCCTCGTCGGCTTCTCGGCCGCCGTCTGGTATGCAGGACCCCTGATCCGCTTCGCCGACACCCGCCCGCTTGGGTCGGTGTGGCTCAGGGCACTCATCATCGGCACGACCGCCATCGTGCTCGCGTCTTTCTACGGCATTCGCTTCTGGCAAAGACGCAAGGCGCAACAGGCGCTCGAAACGGCCATTGTGCGCGGCGACGAGCGCAACGACGATTCACCGGTGCTCGAAGCGCGCATGAGCGAAGCCATCGCGACGCTCAGGCGGACGAGCCGCAAGCGCAACTTCCTTTATGATGTCCCCTGGTACATCGTCATCGGTCCGCCAGGCGCCGGCAAGACGACGGCGCTGGTCAACTCCGGCCTCAACTTTCCGCTTGCGGGCTCCGGCAACGCCCAGCCGGTGACTGGCATCGGCGGCACGCGGTCATGCGACTGGTGGTTTACCGATGAAGCCGTGCTGATCGATACGGCCGGCCGCTACACGACGCACGAATCGGACCGCGAACGCGACCAGGCGAGCTGGCTTGCATTCCTGGGATTGCTCAAGAAAACCCGCCCCAGACAACCAATCAACGGGGTGATCCTCGCCATCAGCCTCGCCGATCTCATCAGCCTCGACGACCAGCATATCGATGCGCATGTCACCGAGATAAGGAGCCGTCTGCGCGAATTGCACGAGACGCTCAAGATCCAGTTCCCCGCCTATCTCCTTTTCACCAAGGCCGACCTCTTGTCGGGCTTCATGGATTATTTCGGTGGCTTTGATGACGCGCGCAGGCGTCAGGTATGGGGCGCGACGTTCCAGACCGCCGATCGCACAAGGAACATGGCCGGCGAGGCAGTGGCCGAATTCGACGCTCTGGCGCAGCGCTTGGCAGATGAACTCGTCGAACGCTTGCAGGAAGAGGCCGACCCGGTGGCGCGCATCGCCATCTTCGACTTCCCGGCGCAGTTCGGCGCCCTCAGGAACCGGACCGCGCATTTCATCGGCAGTTTGTTCGATGCCTCCCGATCGCGGGTGAATGTCAGCTTGCGGGGCCTCTATTTCTCCTCGGGTACTCAGGAAGGAACACCGTTCGACCAGGTACTGGGCACAATCGGGCGCAGCTTCGGCACCGCCTCGCAGGCGCATCTTTCGGGCACCGGCAAGAGCTTCTTCCTGCACGATCTCCTGACCAAGGTGATCTTCCCGGAGTCAGGTTGGGTATCTTTCGACCGGGCGGCCGAACGGCGCGCCAGACTTGCGAGATTTGGTGGCCTCGCCGCGATTGCGCTGGCGACGTCGACGGCGCTCGGCGTGCTTGGGCTGAGCTTCTTCGCCAACGAGTCCCTGATCACGTCCACCAGGCAGTCCATGGCCCATTATCGCGACAGCGCCGATGCGCTGCTCAAGAGCCCTATGGTGAGCGACGTCGACCTCGAAAATGTGATCGGCCCGCTCGACCAGTTGCGCAACCTGCCAGCGGGATTCGAGACCGGCGACCAGGGAAAGCCGATCGAGGAGACGTTCGGGCTTGGGCAGCGCGACAGGCTGCTGTCGGCCGCGAAGGATGCCTATCGGCAAGCGCTCGAGCGGACATTCCGCTCGCGGCTCCTGGTGCAGGCGGAGCGGACCATCCAGGCCAAGATTGCCGATCCAATCGCACTCTACGAGCCGCTGAAGATCTACCTGATGCTCGGCGGAAAGGCTCCGAAGGTCGATAACGAGTTGATTGTTTCCTGGATGAAGCAGGATTGGGAAGTGAACCGCTATCCGGGCGAGAACAACCGCGAGGGCCGCGCGCAGCTCGAAAAGCATCTGCGCGCGATGCTTGCCCTGGACGACGCCTACGATCCCGTCTTCGAACTCAACCAGCCATTGATCGAAGCCGCGCAGCGCTCGCTTGGCCGCATGAGCCTTGCCGACCGCGCTTCGGCGCTGATCAAGTCGGCGGTCTACGCGGCGAGGCTGGAGAGCTTCCCAGTCGCAGCAAAAGCCGGACCTGAGGCACAGCTCGTGTTCGAACGCGCGGATGGCGGCGATCTCGCCGATCTCGACATTCCCGGGCTTTACACGCGCGACGGCTTCAACCGTTTCTTCCTGCCGCAGCTCTCGCGCATCGCGCAGATCCTCGTCAACGACCAATGGGTGCTTGGCGGCGGCGGGGAACAGGGCGGCATCGACCAGGACCTGCCCAAGCTCGGTCTAGAACTGATCGACCGCTACGGCAAGGAATTCTCCGCCGCGTGGAACGGCGTCCTTGACCAGCTGATGTTCAAGGCATTGCTCGAAGACAAGCCGCGATATCTGGCTCTTTCTGCTCTCGCCGCGCCGGACTCGCCTCTTGCTCAGCTCTCCACGGCGATCGCCGACGAGACCGCGTTGACAAAGGATGAGATGGTCGAGGGCCAAGGCGGCGCGGCGCAAGAGAATCTCGCCAGCATGGCCAAAGGCCTGGCTCGCATCGGCCTGCAGATCGCCGGCGGCAAGTCGCAGAGCCGTGCCGGCTCTGGCTCGGCTGTCGCACACACTGCCGGTGCGAGCGTCGAGGCGCAGTTTCGATCGTTCCAGTCCCTGGTTAGCGGCGCAAACGGAGGGCGGCCGATCGATGCGTTAACGCGGAATTTCCGCGATATCTTTCAAAGCCTGAGGCTTTCGGCCGATGACCCCTCACAGACCGAACGCGTCAACGCCAACCTGCAGCTGCAGATCTCCACGCTGCGCGCCAATGTCTCGCGTCTTCCGAAGCCGCTTGCGCGCATGGTCAACGCGGCAGCGGACGAGTTTGCTGGCAGTGTCGCCGAAGCCTCGCTGGCCAACCTCAACCAGAACCTCGACCAGACGGTCACACGAGCCTGCGAGGAGGCGGTCGGCGGGCGCTATCCCTTCGCAAGGGACGCCACGCAAGAGATCTCGATAGCGGATTTCGCCAGGCTCTTCGCGCCGGGCGGGCTGATCGACCGTTTCTTTGCGCAGAACCTTGCGTCGCTGATCGACATGAGCGGCCAGGAATGGACCTGGAGACAGGATGCCCGCGCCGGCCACGACTTGGCGAAGTCGACCTTGAAATCCTTTCAGTCGGCCGCAGAGATCCGCAGCGCCTTCTTTCCGTCCGGCGGCTCTGTGCCCTCGGTTTCGATGACCATCACGCCGTCTACGCTCAATGGAGACGCAGACAACGCCGTTCTCAACATTGACGGCCAGACCATCCAGAGCAGCCAGACGGGCAACGCGCCGAGCACGGTGACGTGGCCAAACAGCACAGCCTCGGCTTCCGCCAGCCTCACCTTGATGCCGCAAATGCCCGGCCGCGACTCGGCTATCAAATTCGAGGGATCGTGGGCGTTCAAGCGTCTGCTGGACAAGGCGACCATTACCGCCAGCGGCGAAGCCCGCTTCGTGATCGGCGGACGCGACGTCGCTTACATGATCCAGACCGGACCGGCGGCAAATCCCTTCCTGTTGCCAGCCCTGGCCGACTTCAGCTGTCCGAAGGCGTTCTGACACGGCCCTGTTCAAGCGCAGCGCCGGCTGCGGGCACTCATTTTGGTACTCTAATGGATCCGCTTATGGCAAAGTGGCCTGGGCACGCTGCCCGGGGTTGGTCACAGGGGACGCTCGCGAAGCGCTAGGTGGCAAATTGAGCACTGTCGCCGTTTCCATCGAAAGCTTCGGCGTGACCCATAGAGGCTGCGTGCGCGACCACAACGAGGACAACTATCTGATAGAGCCGCAGACCGGTCTCTGGGTGGTGGCGGATGGCATGGGCGGGCACGAAGCCGGCGAGGTCGCGTCCGCCAGCATCGTTGACCATCTGGCAACGATCGGCATAGCGAGCTCGGCACCCGACCTTCGTGCGCGCTTCGAAGACCGTCTGAGCCGCGCCAATTCCGAGATCCGCGAGATCTCGCGATCCCGCGGCATCACCATCGGCTCGACCTTCGCCGCCTTGCTTGCCATGGATGGACGGTTCGCCGGGCTGTGGGCCGGCGACAGCCGCATCTATCTGATCCGTGACGGGACAATCTTTCAGGTCTCGAAGGATCACACCGAGGTCCAGGAACTGGTGGATCGCGGCATGATCAGCGCGCAAGAGGCGCTTACCTGGCCGCGCCGCCACGTCATCACCCATGCAGTCGGGGTGAGCGACGAGCTGGAGATCGATTTCCAGCAGGGCGAGCTGATGGCGGGGGATGTTTTCGTCCTGAGCACCGACGGACTGACGGCTCATGTCAGCGACGCCGAGATCGAAGCCGCAGTCAGATCGGCAACGCCGCAGGCGGCGTGCCGGAGCCTGCTGGAGACGGTGCTGGCGCGCGGCGGGACCGACAATGTGACCATCGTACTCGTGAAGATCGGCGGCGGGCGCAACGGTGCGCCCCATACGGATCGGTCCGGACCGGAGAGCCTGGCGAGATGAGCGACGACGATAAGACGCGGATATCGACCAACGTTACCTATGCCGGCGCCGGCACGCAGCTCAGCGGCATCTACGAACTCGACGAGAGGATCGCGTCCGGCGGCATGGGAGAAGTCTATCGCGGCCACAACATCCAAACCGGCGATCACGTGGCGATTAAGATCGTCCTGCCCGAATTCGCCCGTGACCAGACGATCCTGTCGCTGTTTCGCAAGGAAGCATCGATCCTCAACCATCTGTCGCATGATGCGGTGGTTCGCTATCACGTCTTCACCATTGATCCGAAGATCGGCCGCCCCTACCTGGCAATGGAGTTTGTGGACGGCCAATCACTGTTTGATGTGATGCGTCACGGAGCGATGCAGGGAGAAGACGTGCGGCGCCTTTGCCATCGCTTGACCTCGGGGCTGGCGGCTGTGCATCAGGCGGGCGCGATTCACCGCGACCTTTCGCCGGACAACATCATCCTGCCTGGCGGGCGGGTGGAGCACGCCAAAATCATTGATTTCGGTATCGCTCGCTCCGCGACCGCAGGCGGTGAAACGCTGATCGGTGGGAAGTTCGCCGGCAAATACAATTACGTATCGCCCGAACAGCTCGGCCTCTATGGCGGCGAGGTCAGTGAGCAGTCCGATATCTATAGCCTCGGCTTGGTACTCGCCGCCGCACTGCGCGGAAAGCCACTCGACATGAGCGGCTCGCAGTTCGAGGTCATCGAAAAACGCCGGACCGTCCCAGACCTGTCTGACATCGATCCCGAGTTCCACGATCTCCTCGGCGCCATGCTGCAGCCCGACCCGCGCGATCGGCCCGCCAGCATGGCCGAGATCGCCAGGGCGACGCGTGGCGAGGATGTCGAGCTCACATTGCCGCCCGTATCGTATGGTTCGCGGGAACGCTCCGGCTTGCCGCGCGCCGGCTGGACGGCACTGCCCACCTCCAGGCTCGAGCCTTCGGCATCTCCGGGCGAACAACGCTTTGTCGAGCATGTCCGGCCGGCGCATCTGTCGCAACCAGAGTCGGCGCCGACGCCCGGCCCGACCGTTCCGGCTAAGCCGCGAAATCCGGGGCGGATGCCGGCCATCGCTGGCGCCCTGGTGACGCTGGCGGTCCTGTTGGGGGGCGGCCTTTATGTCAGTGGCATCCTGGCGCGGCCGCCGGCCGAAGAGACCCCCAAGCCTCTGACATCAAAACCGGTGGTGCAGAAGCCGCAACCGGAAGCATCGCAACCGCCGCCATCATCACCGCTACAGCCGGAGCCGTCAAAACAAGACAACGCTGCCACCGAACAAACGGCAATGCCACCTGCGCTGCCGGATGCTCAGGTGAAGACCACAATACCGGCCGCGGACCAGGCGGACGCAGCAGGCGAGCAGAAACCGCAGCAGGCCAAGCCCCCCGAAATGCCGGTGCCGACCCCGCGCCCCGAGCTGCCATCGGCAACAAAATCACAGCAGGTCGCCCGCCAGGAGCCGACGGGCCAGCCGGTGACCGCCGACAGGCAGGCGCCTATGGTGCCGCCCATCGGCGAGACCGCACCATCCATGGCTCAACCCGAAGCAACGGCTACTCCGCCGGTCGAGATCAAGCCTGCCGAGACGCCGACCGTGACCCGGTCAAACGCGGTGTCGGCGGCAAAGCCCGAGGCGAAGGCGAACCCGCCGCAGCCAGTCGGCGAGCCGCCGGGGACGTCGGCGCCAAGCCAGACGCAGGCAGAGGGCAAGCCGGCGCGGGAAGCAAACCCGCCGGCGACGAAACCAAGCGCAACCGAGCTGGTCGATAAGCTTTCCAAAATGGCCAAGCCGGAGGCTTCCTCGCCGACGATTGCGCAAAGCCCAGTGCCGGCGCTGCCGGTCAGCCCGCCGGCTCAGCCGATGCCGCCGACTGCGATCGCCAGCAAGCCGCTGCCAGCCGCGCCGTCCGAAGCGGCGAACACGCCGCAACCGTCCCAGCAACCGCGGCCGCCGTTGACCACGCGGCCCGAAAACACCGACGTCGCCATCAACATGCCCAAGCCGGCGGTGCCGCTAGCGGCGGCAGTCGACGAGACGGCGCAACGTGCGTCATGGGTGCGCGACTTCAGTGGCGGCGACTGTTTCTACGCGTCGCTGACATCCCAAAGCGCCAGCGCCGCCGCAATCGAAGGCTTCGCAACCGCCGTGCAGCCCTTCGAGCAGATGCTCAATGACTTTCAGTCGAGGTTCCATCTCGAGCCCGATATCAGCGTCCGTGTCATCGACCAGCCCCAGTGTGAAGTGACCAGGTTCCTGCGCTTGCTCGACCGCAACCATGTGGAAAGGCCGCAACTGGTTCTCGACCGGACGGCGGTGCCGGACGGCTCGCCGATCAGGGGCACGCTGGCAACGCATGGCGGGCTCGTTTCCAACGTCATGCTGATCGACCACAGAGGCATCGCCTTCAACCTTGATGACCGCATGGTGGCGCAAGCCGACAAGGCGACTTTCAGCATACCGATTGGTTTGGGCGCCGCCGACAAGGCGGCCGGCAAAGCCCTGCCGCAGATCATGCTGGTGATCACCGGACCGCACGACATTCGGGCCGCGAGCTTCTCCAGGCCGACACCAGCCTCCGACCTTTTGCCAAAGATCCTCGAGGAGATCGAGTCCGACGGCTCGCAATTCTCCGCCGCCGCGAAGTATTTCAGGCTCGGCGGATAGATATGAACGCCGATGGACCTTCGCGCCCTGCATTTATTTTGCCCGCCTTCCGCACGCATAAAGCGTAGCTGGTCTGGACGCTTGCTGGCCAACCGCGTCGCGTTTTCCGCGCTGTTGGGCGCAGCACTGCTCCTTGCCGTCTCGACCGACAGCGCGCATGCGGAATTCACCGTCTGCAACCAGACCCTCGACGTCGTCAATCTCGCCGTCGGACAAAAGATCGACGATGCCGACCAGACCGACGGCTGGTGGACCATTGGCGCCAACCAATGCGTGAACGTCATCCGCGAGGAACTGACCAACCGGTACGTATACCTCTACGCGACCGACGTGTTCGGCCATGCGATTCTCAGCGGATCGACCGAAATGTGTGTTGATCGCCACCGCTTCTCTATCCGTGGCATCGACGAGTGCTGGCAGCGCGGTCACATCGCGGCCCGTTTCGTCGAAGTCGATACGCTCGAGCAGGTGCGCTGGACCTATTTCTTGACCGGAAACGGCCCGTGACGCACGGTATCGACACGAGCTTCAAACAAAAGAAGTTGGCGCGCCAGAGCGAGCGCAGACGCAAACTTTGGCACCGCTTTCTTGCTGGCCTTGCCGCGCTCACCGTCATTGCGATTGCCACCGGGTTTTATCTCACCCGGGATGACTGGTCGTTCGGCGACGAGAATGAAGAGCTGCATCCCGTCGAAGGTTTGGATGACATACCCCCCGACGCCTCGGTCTATGTGCCGGCCATCATCGATCTTGCCGGTGACCCGATGTGGATCACGCTGGCACCCGATGACGAGACCGCCACGAAGGGCCGCACGATTGCGCGCCCGGCCGAACTCGACGGTTCCGGGGCTTCGCCGCAGATCGAGATCCTGTCCGACGTGATGTTGAGCGCCAGCGAGAAGTTCATGACGACGATCCCCTCCACGCAGGAGGATTTTGCCTTCTTCCAGGCGCAGCGGCAGGCTGCTCCGAAGCCCTCCGCCGCGGCACCCGAGGGCCACGAGCCGACCCCGCCCGAACCTGCCGTCGCGCCCGAGGATCAACGCGATGATCTGGCGAACGACCTGCAGGCGGCGCCTGAAGGGGGGGAGATGTCCCCGGGTTCGGCGCTCAAAGCTGACGCGGACGACCCCGAGGCCGGCTGGGGCGAGACCATTGACCAGGGCGAGAAAGCGCTGCCCGCCTTTGAGAAGACCGCCATTGAGAACAACACCACGGTCGCAACCGTCATCAGCGATTATCAGCGCTACGAGGCAACAGAGGACACTTTCGTGAAAGTCCTCAACGAGCGCAGTCTGGACAGCGTCGCGCTCGACGCGCATTTCTCCGCGGACGATGCCAGGCTTGCGGGCGAAGCGCTGAAAGCGGTGTTCAACCGCGATCGGCTGGAGCCTGGTTTTGTGGTCGCCCTGCGCGGTCTCCGGCCGAACCGTGAGACGACGACCATGTCGCTGATGCAGATCTCTGTCTACGCAAGGAACCTTTACGTCGGCACACTGACCCGCAACGCCGGGGGCGCCTTTGTTGCAGGCGTCGATCCCTGGGTGCGCGAGGACCTCTTCAACTATTCCGGTGGCTCGGATCAGGGTGGGCCGAAGCGGCAGTACCGTCTGCTCGACGCAATCTACTCGACGGCGGCGCGCAACAAGGTGCCGACCAGCGTGATCGGCGAAGCGATCATGTATCTGTCGAGAGGGCAGGATCTGGACGACTTCGCCGGCGAGGACCAACGCCTGGTGCTGATCTACTCGCAGACCCCGCGCGGCCAAGGCGAGATTTCCGGGCGGGTGCTTTACGTCGGCGTCCTGGGTAAGGACAAAAACCTCGACTGCTTCGTGTACCAGCAAGCCGACGGGCAGTATGCCTGCGTCACCGGCGATGATCAGGTTCGTTCGCAGACGGTCACCAACGGCATGATCACGCCAGTGAGCGGGGTGATGACGTCGACCTTCGGCCCGCGTAGGCATCCAATCCTCGGAACGGTTCGAATCCACAAAGGCGTCGACTGGGCAGCCCCCGTGGGCACGCCCATCATGGCCGCCTACGACGGCGAGATCAGCTTCCAAGGCGACGGCGGCAGCTATGGCAATCTGGTCAAGATCACCCATTCAAACGGGCGCGAGACGCGCTACGCCCATATGCAGAAATTCGCCATTGCCAGCGGCGTCGGCACCAAAGTGAAGGCAGGCGACGTCATCGGCTATATTGGCACGACCGGGCTCTCGACCGGACCGCATCTGCATTTCGAACTTTATCAAAACGGCGAGGCGATCGATCCGCTCGGGACGGTCACCACGGTTGCCAGCGCTGAATCCCCCAGCTCTGGCCGATCCGCAGGCTCTGGCGATGCCGCGGTCGAAACGCTAGCCGACCGGATCGTACATGTTGAAAGCGGCGGCAGCGCCCGCGCCAAGAATCCCAACTCGTCGGCAACCGGGGCTGGCCAGTTCATCACCAAGACCTGGATCCGGATGATGAACACCTATCGTCCCGATCTAGCCCGTTCGCTCTCGACCGCCGACCTGCTCGCGCTTCGCTATGACGTGACGTTGTCGCGTGAAATGGTGCGCAATCTGGCGCGCGAAGGCGAAGCCTATCTGCGTGCCCGCGGCCACCAGATAACCGCGGGTCGCCTTTACCTGTGCCACTTCCTTGGCATGGAAGGAGCGCACCAGGTGCTGGCCGCGTCCGGCACGTCGCAATTGAGCGCCGTTTTGGGTTCAGCGGTGATCGAGGCCAATCCCTTCCTCATCGGCAAGACCGCTGGCTATGTCATCGACTGGGCCGAGCGGAAGATGGGTCAAAAAGTGCCGCGCGTGGTGACGGATGCTGGCCAGCCGGCGACGACCACCGAAGTTCGGCAGACGTCACCGGAGTTCGAAAAATACAAGCAGGCAATAACAGCGCTGCTCAATTCTGTCCAAGGTGTGCTTGAGCCAGGCTAATGCATATCTTTGTCAAGGATGGTCGGCGAGCCTACTCGGTCCTGACACGCATCTCCACCCGGCGGTTGACCGGATCGTAAGGGTTGGCGACCCGCGGATGCGATTTGCCAACGCCGATTGCTTCCAGTCTGGCCGGTTCTACCCCGTTGGCTGTCAAGAATGCCGCCACCGATTGCGCCCTTCTCTGCGAAAGGTCCTGGTTGTACCGATCCGAGCCGGTCGCATCGGTATGCCCCTCGACGACAAAGCTAAAGGTGCTCAGCCGATTGTCCTTGAGGGCCTTTGCGAACTCATCGAGTTCGGTGCGCGCGATCTGGTCGAGTTGAGCCGAATCAAGGGCGAAATTGATCATCATGTCGAGACCAGCTTTTTGTGGGGCTGAGCCGGTCTTCTCCGCCTTGCTCTTGCACTCTTCCTCCGTACCGACGCAGATGCCGCGCGAGGCACCGAGATTGCCGGGCTGATTGGCGAAGAACTTCACGATGTCTTCCGACTTTTGAAGCGGATCGGCACAGACGTGCGTTGCAAGAAGCATGGCCGCCAATGCCAAGGTTGAACTGACCCATCGCATGACCGTCACTCCAGTGTGAGTGGATTTGCTGGCGCCTACCATAGCAAATCAGGAAGCGATTGTCTGTGACCAAACGCATGCTGCTCGTGGCGACCACCTGTTGAGGTCTGACGCTTGACCGGCGCTCGCTCACAGGCTTGAGTGCTTGTCTGCTGGCTCGTGGGGATGTGGCAGCCATGGCTAATGAACTCGGGTACAGAACGGCACGGGATCTGTTCATTGCTTGTCCCGCCATCGCCAGGGACATGAAATCGCGGGCCACGGGTCAGCCGCCCCTAGATTTTTGCCGTAGCCTGCTTGCCGGGCGCGTGCCGGAAGAAGCAGTCACGTTCTGTGCCTACCTGCTACCCGAGCGAGCCGCCGTCTGGTGGGGACATGAATGCTTGAGCAATGTCGCCGAGCTGCTCGCTGGCCAGGACCTCGAATTGCTGGCGCTTGTCCATGCCCGCGTCGGCGAGCCTGACAATCTTCAACATCAAGCAGCCTTGAGCAATTCCTTGCAGCTGCCGCCGGCAACGCCGGCCGCCTGGATCGCACTGGCAGCGGTATGGCGTCACCCGACCCTCAAAATGGAGTCCAGCGGATTCCCCGCCGCCCATGCCGTCAATGCCGCAATCCTGGCGGGACTGGCCCGCGTGGCGCTGGCGGACCGATTTACCTTGCTTTCCGCCTTTGTCGAAATGGGCATCGAGATGGCTCAGCTTGAGGCGTAACGGGTTCGCCGTTCGCCTCCCCTGCTTGCCCTCCCTCGTCGCTGGCACCAGCCCAGCACTACTACTGGCAGCCGCCTTGCGCCCATCTGGCCAGCGCGACCTTGAATCGGGTACCCAGCGGATGCTGAAGGCGAAGGACCGAGACGTCGTTGGCAGCGAAATTCTTCGCCTGCTCGCAAAGCCGGGCCTCGTTCCACTCATGGCAGCTGTCGCAGTGCTTGCCTTCCCACACCGACTTGTCGAGACCTTCTACCGGACTGAAAAGCGGTTCGCCCTTGATCAATTGGGCGATGCTCTTGCCGTCGATCACCGGATCCCCGAACGTGACCGGGCGATCGAAAAAGATTGGCCCGTCAGTGGCAAGCTTCGGGATCTTCGCTCGAAGAACATCGAGCGCAAGCTGGTCGTCAGTCTGGGCTGACGAGCCGCCGGTGTTGCGCGTCCCGGAGCTGGCTTCATCAGGCGGGGTGCTCGCTTCACCCACGATCAGCGGCGCGTTGAGATCGACCTTGTGCAGGACAACCTCGGTGGTCAGGGAGACATTGGTCCAGGGGCGCTGCTTACCGCCTGTCGCCCTGAAGACGTCCCTGGTTACCCTGTTCATCGCTTCGGTAATGGAGACATTGGATTCGCCAATGTGCTGAAGCAACGCCGTCGTGAAGGACGAGTGGTCGCCGGACCCATCATAGGCGAGCTGGTTGGGACTGGCAGCGAACGCAATGAGCGTTCCCGCACCGCCGTTCTCAATCCCAATTTCCGCAAGCCCGCTGCTTGCACCTTTGATGCCCGCGGTCTTGGCCAGCACATCGACCAAAGGATTGTCCCGGCAAGCGTCCAGAAATACCAGCCCGATGCTGGTCTCGCGAGACATCTGCCGCAAAATGAAATCGACCGACACGGCCTCAAAGTCGAGCGAGGTTTCGTCCTCGAGTGCGGCATCCACCGGAAGCAGGTAGTTCTTGCCCGAGACCTGCAAGCCATGTCCGGCATAGAAGAAAAGCGCGATATCGG
Organism: Mesorhizobium sp. CO1-1-11; assembly: GCF_020164995.1. NCBI lineage: Bacteria > Pseudomonadati > Pseudomonadota > Alphaproteobacteria > Hyphomicrobiales > Phyllobacteriaceae > Mesorhizobium > Mesorhizobium sp. CO1-1-11. The sequence continues at coordinate 147,802 of NZ_JAIUHE010000012.1, read as the reverse complement.
CGCCGCGCACCTGCTTGGCGAACTGGGCGACGGTCGCTTGCGTCTGCTGCTTGGTAAGGTCGAAACCGGAGACGACCTCGAAACCAAGGTTCTGCAGGCGCTCGACCATGGCCTGCGCGTCGCGCGCGGGATTGGCGAGCGGCGCGGCGTGCTGATATTGCGAGTTGCCCAGCACCAGCGCGACACGACGCTCGGCAGTGGCGGCGGTCAAGGTGAAAAGCAAGACCATCGTGACAAGGCCAGTGCCGCGAAACAAGCCTGCGCAAAACGCCAATGGACGGGAGCCCACCCTGACCTCAGTTCGCGAGCTTCGTGGCGGAGAATTCGATGCGCCGATTGAGCGCCTTGTTCTTTGCCGTATCGTTGGCGGCAACCGGCCGCTCCTCGCCATAGCCGGTGGCACTGATCTGGCGGCGCTGCAGGCCATCGGCGACCAGCGCATCGGCAACCGCCCTGGCGCGCCGTTCCGATAGCGTCTTGTTCGCCTCTGGCGAACCGTCCGAGTCCGTGTAGCCGGTGACCTCAACATTCAGGGTCGGGCATTTGCCGACCACCCCCTCGACCTCGGCGAGCAACGGACGGCTCTTGGCATCAAGTCGGGCGCTGGCTGCACGGAAGTAGATGGCTCCGGTGCGCGACAAAACAGCAAACCGGTTGAGGCACTCCTCGTCGCTGAAATTGGCTTTCGCAGCGTCGGTGGCCACGGGGCCGACTTCGGCGGCGTTGGCTGCGACTGTCTGCACAGCACCCGGCTTGCTGCCCTCGGCAACAAAGACGAAGTCGAAGGACACCGACGCAGTGGGCACTATGTTCGTCACATTGGCGGCCTGCTGCAGCTTGTCGACGTTCGGCAGCAGGCCGAAGTCCTCCACGTGCACCGCAACGGGAGCCTCGGAAGCAACCGAGACCTGAGTATCACTGATCATGGTGACGACGACGCTCGCCTCCAGATCCTTGTCGACGCCATGCAGGCTGAGCCGGAAGGGCAAGCTTGCCTTGATGCGGCGCTTGGCTGGCAAGTCGGCAAAGGCCGCCGGGTCCACCTTTGCCGTCAGCTCGGCCGTTGGGTACTTGAACGTTTCGAAGAACAGGAAGCGCATGCGCACATTGCGGAGGTCGACGCCGGTGTCGACGGAATTGAGATCGAAGCTGACCTTGGCATCACCGGCGGAAGTCAGCGTGCCGGTAATATTCCTGATCTTGTTGGTTTCGACGATCGTGTTCTTCTTGACCGACTGATAGGTAAGCACCGAAGCGTCCGGATCGAGCGTCCAGTTCGGCGCGGCACTCGCCGATTGCGGTCCGAGGAATAGCAGTCCCAATATCGCTATGACGACAAAGCCAGGACGCTGCGCTTTTGCTCGCGCTCGCCAGAATGCAACGACTTCGAACATGGAACGCCCCCGCCAGGCAACCCGATCCAACTAACGGCATCGGCGCAATCATAGAGCACTTGTCCCTGCTTGGCGAGCAGTTCCAGCGCTTGCGAAACCTACGATTGCCCCGCACTTGTGGTGCGCTGTGGTGGCGCTATCCCCCCCAGCCGCCACCGCCACTACTGCCACCGCCGCTACCGCCGGCGCCACCGCCGCCCAAGGGCGCAATGACGGGCGCGGTTTCCTTCTTGACCGGTGTGAGCAGTTTCTTGGCGCTCACATTTTTGTGCTTCACCACCTTTGGCGCGGTCGTCGTACCGACCGACTTCGTACGATGTGTCGTCGTCGTAGGCTCAACGGGAGGCGCGATGGTTGTGCACCCTGCCACCGTAAGGAATAGGACGATTGCGACGATTACCTGTTTTAGTGACCAGCCCACCTGTTGCCTCCATGTTGTCAGAACAAGTCCCGGCGCGGGTTGGCTTGCTCCCAGACCGCCCTGGCGGTCTTGATCAGTTGATCGTCCAACGAACCGTTGGCCGAAATCTTCGCCTTCAGGTCCCCACGCATCTGCTTCAAGGCCGCCGACTTCGCCTTGGCGCCAAACTTCGCCAGGGTATTCCTGGCATCGGGAGTCTCGTTGCGAAGATCGAGCGCGGCCGCGAAGGCAAGATAGCGCACCGCCACGGCCTGGTCCGCTTTTTCGCCCCTTTGCATCTCCAGAGCTGCGCGATCATACGCAGCCGACTGATCGCCGCGCGCCGTCGCCAGCTCGAACAATCTTTGCGCTTCTTCAAGATCCTGCTGCACGCCGACACCGTCCCTGTACATGCGCGCAAGGCTGCCGGGAGCGTAGGGCTGGCCGAGATCCATCGATTTCTGAAAAAGCGAGAGCGCTGTCTTGGGGTCTTTCTCGACCCCCGTGCCAGCGAGATAATTGCGGCCGAGCAGGTTCATCGAGTACATGTCCTGCCGCTCGACGCCAGCCTTGAGGAAAGCCACGGCGCGAGCTGCATCGGCAGGCACACCATTACGGCCTTCGGTGAAGATGGCGGCGAGGTCGTTCATGGCATAAGTGTGCCCCATCGCCGCCGCCTTGAGCAGCAGATCCAGCCCTTTGCCGGTGTCACGTTCGATGCCATATCCGTTGAACAAGGCGCGACCCCACGAGGTCATCCCATAGGGATCGCCCTTGTCGGACGCTGCAGCATAGAAGGTATTGGCCTGCTTGCGATTGACGGGCATTCCCGTTCCCGTCGCGTTGAGGTAGCCCAGCTCGAACACTGCGCGCACATGCCCCTTGTCGGCAGCCTCCTGGATCGCCTTCTTGGCCTCATCGGCCTTACCAACCGCAAGCAACGCCCGGCCGAGCTGGTAGTGGAAGCGAGCCACATCGGGATAGGCTTTCACCGCCGCCCGGCAGACGTCAACGGCGTTGCTGCTGATCTCATTCGGCAACAAACCGGGGACGACGCCCTGCAGGTCAAGTGGCTCACCGGCCTCCCTGTCGCATGGGTCGACGCTTGGCGAGAGCTTCATCGTCGCCGGCTTCGAGGACATGTTGTCGGCCCTGATTTCAAAGCCGACGATCAGTGGCTGGACGGCGCCAATCTGGGGTTCATAGCGCAAGTGGTCGACTTCATCGGCCATCAGGCTCGAATCTGGCGACAAGGTCCGATCCGGCAGCGACAGCGTTCCCGTTGCCGGATAGCCCGCAAGTTTTAGGCTGACCGCCGGATCCGCGGTTGGGAAATCCAGTTGCAACGGAACCGGGCCGACGCCAACTGGAACATGGACTTCACGATTCTCGATCGCTTCGGCGGCGCCAGCAATGTGAATGCCGCGTTCCACCGCTTGCTGCTTCTGCTCGGACTCCAGCGAGGCTATAAGTTGCTTGCCCTCGGCACCCTCACCATTCTTGACCCGGAACACCAGGATGCCCTGGGATTCGCCACCCCAATTGTCGCGCGTTGAATAGGCCAGCATGTCGACTTCTTCCTGGGCACCCACACCTTTGGGCACGTCCATTCGCAATCGCGGGAGATCCTTGCCGGCAATCGGCTCCCCCGCCGCAACCGGCTTGCCGTCCAAAATCAGACGCCCTAGCGCCGGCTGCCTGTCAATGCTGACGGTGACCGCACCGCCATCGACATCGACCGGCTCCGGCAAGTCGAGCGCGACAGGCCCGACGCCGGACGGCACGACCTTTTCCAAGACCGGCGGCAGTGCAGGCCGGTTGACGCGACGCATGAGGACGACTTCGTCGATCAGCGATGAGTTTTCCCAAGGCACCTGCTTACCGGCCGTAGCCTGGACCACATCCCTGCGAACGGCCGCCATGACCGAGCGTATCTCCTGGTTCGGCGCCAGCGCGCGACGGGAGAAGGCGGAGGAGAAGGGGCTGAGGTCGCCATTTCCGTCATAAGCGACGGCTCCGGGCTCGGTGGCGAAGGCTATAAGCGTGTTCAGCGAGCTTTTCACCTGCGCAAGGCCGGTGTTGCCAGCAACGATCAGCTGGTCTCGCAACCAATAGTCCTTGCGCGGAAACGGATTGTTGCGGCAAGCGTCGAGGATGATCACCTGGATCTTCGATTTCGTCCGCAACTGCTGCAGCACATCATCGAGCTTGACGGCCTGCACCTCAATGTCGGCCGCGTTCTTGAGCGATGCATCGACCGGGATTAGGAAATTTTCTCCGCCGATCTGAAAGCCGTGGCCGGAATAATACACGATCGCCAGATCGGCACCGTCAGCTGCCGCGAGGTAGTTGCGGAACTGCTTTTCGAATTCGATCTTGGTGAGATCCTTGGCGACGAACACATCGAATCCGGCCAGCCGAAAGGTGTTCGACACGTCCTCGGCGTCCTTGTCCGGATTCTTGAGGGCCGGAATCTCGCGGTATTCGGAATTGCCGATGACAAGGGCGACCCTACGATCGGCACAAGCTTGGAATGCCGTGAAGCTCGCGAGCATCAGGGCCGCAATGAACGCAAAACATCGCAGCATGGCGCATCCTTAACTGCTCATGGCCTGGAGGGCACAAGACACACAGCTTGCAACAACCTGGTCTGTCAAAGACTTCACAATCTGCCCAAAACGGCAAGGTCGCACCACCGATGGATGGCAGGTGCTGTTCCCACACTCCTAAAATAACCCAGTGGCGTGGGTACCGCAACAAGCGGGGCGAATGCGACCGAGCCTGCGGGCGTGATCGGACTGTGCAGGGCTGCTTGCTGTCGCCTGGTTGGAGCGGGTGAGCGAGCGCGCCAAAAAGGCGAAGTCTCCTCAAATTCTTCACAGAGCTGAATCTAGAGCCGAGTCTAATGTCCCAGTCTGTGCTACCAGAACACGCAATGCGGGCTTTGGCGCGACCCAAAAAGTTCGACAAGCTTCCAGGAACCCCAGGCAGTGGCCAATTGTAAACCCCCCTATCGACCGCTTCGGGGGCGAAAGCTGTCTGCCGTCGAAATCATTTAGGGTGAAGCGGACATCCCGAAGGCGGCAGGCGCCTACGTGGTATTTCGCGCGACAAGAAGTAGACATGGAGCGGAAGGTACGGCGAAGATGCTGAGGGCGACGCCGGAACGGGAAGCCTGCCGCGGCAACCCCACGCCCCTGGGATTGATTGAGTCGACTTTGTCGGAACTCCCTTTAAGCTGTTGAAAAAATGGAGCCTCTGCTAGTCCTAGGAGAAGGGCTAATCTTCAATGCAAGGCGTGTCTCGACCCTGCTAAAAAAGGCTGGCATCGTTCCCAACCGCCACATCAACAGCGGACAACCGTCACTTCACGCCTTCCTACTTTCGCAAGCCGCGCCGCGAGCAGGCGAGCGTATCGTTATGTTCTCGCTGGTGTCGGCTACTATTCTGCCATCACCGCGGAACCCGTTGCCGCGTCCGGCAATGTGACGGCGATCGCCTCCTGCCGTGGCGGGTGCTGCGGGGCAACAGCAAACCTCACCCTATCGAAACGACTAGGACGCGCGTACCGGGATATTCCCAGTTCCTAATGGAACAAACAGCGCCACCTCAGATTTGAAAAGGTCCGCTGGCTTTAGAGCGCGGATGGCTGGCCCTCCGCCACGGCCGGCGGGTCTGCGCCCGCAGGGCGCACGCGACAAGCACGACAGGATTACACCCATGAAACGTCTGCCCCATATTCTGCTCAGCTTGGCCATGATGATCCCCACTTCCCTGCTGGGCGCTGAACAATGGGAGGGGTTTGGGATCAAGCATCTCGGATTCGTATTCGACGTTCCCCCGGGGTTTGTGCTTGCCCAGCGCTCCGATCAAGGAGCAGCCTTTGAGGGCAAAAACAAAGCATTTCTTGCGGTCTGGGGGGCGCAACTCGGCAAGGCAAGCTTTCGCACCGAGATCGAGCATCGCATCGCCGTGAACGAGAACAACGGCTGGAAGGTGACCTACAAGCGAGTGACCCCGCAATGGGCGAGCTATTCGGGACTGAAGGACGGTCAAATCCTGTATGTCCGGGCTATTGAGATCTGCGGGGACAGAGCGGCATTGTTTACGGTCAACTATGCTCGCAACGAGAAGGTCCCCTATGATCCGCTTATCGTTCGCATGGTCAAATCACTGAAGGTCCAGGGCTGCTAAGCCGGCCCGGTCGATGGCCCCGTCATCCAGCCGCTGCGGATGGCAGCTTCTGTGGCTCGCCACCGCTGGGCTTCCTAAGCGGAGGCGCGCGCTGATACGCCCCCGAAAAGCTCTTGAAGATCCCCCTTGGGCAGTGGCCTGGACAGCAGAAAGCCTTGGAGCTGGTCACAGCCGAGCTTGCGCAAGTAATCGCATTGGCTTTCGGTCTCCACCCCTTCGGCAGTGGTGCTAAGTCCGGTCGCGCGGGCCAGGTTGATAATCGCCTGAACGATGGCCTCGTCACCGTTGGAGTGACCAAAGCCCTGCACGAAGCTTCGGTCGATCTTGATCCTGTCGACTTCCAGCGTCTGCAGTCTTCCCAAGGAGGAGAAGCCGGTGCCGAAATCGTCGAGTGCAAAGCGCACCCCGATGCTGCGCAGAGCCTCGATGTTGTTTCGGCATTCGCTCCGGCGCTCCGACAGAGCACTTTCGGTAACTTCGATTTCGAGCCGCCGCGGATCCATGTGCGTCTCCAACAAGATACTGGTCACTCGCATGGCGAAACTGGGATTGTTCAGCTGCAAGGCCGACACATTCACAGCCAAGGTCTCGATGGGCCAATCCACCGCGTCAAGGCACGCCTGTCTGAGAACCAGTTCGCCAAGCTTTTCAATCAGCCCTGCTTCCTCGGACAGCGGTATGAACAAGTCCGGTGCAACCCAGCCCCGCTCCGGATCAGACCAGCGGGCCAGCGCTTCGACACCGGTCATCCTGTTTGTGTCGGCGGCGTATAGCGGCTGATAATGGACCTGGATCTGGCCGGTCGCATCCAGCGCGTTGCGCAGGTCCTGTTCCATGCCCTTGCGCATGGCCAGCGTCAGATCCATCTCGTGTCCAAAGAAGGCGTAGCTGCTGCGGCCCCCGGCTTTGGCATGATAGAGCGCCACGTCGGCTTTCCGCACCACCTCGACCGTGTCCATCCCGTCCTTGGGTGCAACCGCTACCCCGACACTTACGCCGACAAAGACTTGCACCCCGGCGACCTCGAACGGCCGACGAGCAGACTCGATCAAATGCTCGCATAGCGCCTTAACGTCATTCTCGCCGCCAACCGAGCGTCGGATGATGATGAATTCATCGCCACCAAGACGCGCCACGGTGTCGGCTTCAGTCGTCAGCCGTCTTAGCCGGTCCGCGAACTCCCTGAGCAGCTCGTCACCCGCCGGATGGCCAAAGCTGTCATTAACCTGCTTGAAGCGGTCGAGGTCGAGGTAAAGAACCGCGAGCTGCTCGTCCGTCGACGGCAGGCGCGCCAGCGCATCTGCCAAACGCTCGTTGAACTGACCGCGATTGGGCAGCGCCGTAAGGAGATCGTTGTGAGCGAGGTGGTAGATCCGGCCCTCCGTCTCGATCAGCTTCAACGTCCGCTTGCGAAAGCCTATCAGGGCCATGATGACACCCGCCAGCACCAGACCAAACAAGGCGACGAGAACGGGCACGAGTTGCAAGAGGACAAAGGCTCCCGGGCGATATGGCCGCCAAACGAAGAAGCCGATAGGTCCAGATCGGTCGACAACGGGATACGAAGCCTCGCCGGAAGCAAGGTTACTGTCCCAGGAGAATCGGGCGCCATCGAGCAGATAGTCCTGCCGCAAGGAGGTAAGAAAACTGCCGTCGAGATAGCGGACGGCCACATGCAGGAATTCCTTGCCTGGCACCTGCGCGATGTGGCCACTGTCGGAAACCACAGGCTTGATACTGACGACTGCGGGATGGCCGGCGATAACGGCCATGTCGGACGCACCTATGGTGAGCACCTGTTCGGTAACACCTTGGGTGTCCCCTCGTGTCAGTCTCGCTCTCAACGTCTGGACGAGAGGCTCGGTGGTCGCGTGTATGGCGCGGTAGCTGCCAGGGTCAGCGGTCGACCCGTCGGTGAACGCATAGATGGGGACATCATTGGCATCGAGAATATAAACCTGGTCATGACCGAAATAGGTATGCATCCAGCTGCCGAGATTGGTATCAAGCCATTTCGCATCGCCGCTGCGAAGAGCTTTAACGGCGTCGTCCCAAACCGTTACGCTCTCCTGATCATGTGCCACTGCGCTCTCCAGCTTGGAGATAATCAGTGCAACGAGGCTTTTCTGCCGCGCCGCGGCGACGCGGTCGGTCTGGATCGTGGACCAAAGCAATAACCCGGTGGTGATCGCAGCAATGAGCAGTGTCAGCGCGATGACGGGCAAAGCCGTTCTCACCAGGAAGAGACGACGAGTCGGTTCGGCAAAATGTCGCAGCAGTTTCATGAGATCGCTATAGGCGATGAAGACTTCTGGACCGTTAAAAGGCCCTGCGCGAGAAGCCGGGTGCCTGCCCTTCTCCGGCAGCCTGGCATTCGGGGTCGCCGCATCGCGCGGAGCAGCGGCGACGAAAGTATGAAAAACCGGCGAGAGGGCAGCGAACTGCGTGGGCATCTGGGACCGCAAACCTACCATCGCGGGTATATGCAATTTCGCTAAAATTATCGGAACTCATTGCCGTCTCACGTTTTGACTCCCCATTCCAGGAGTTCGCGTGCGCATGGGTAAGACCGAAGACCGGCTGTCATTTATCGAGTTCCAATCGCCAACGTTGGTCGAGAAAGCTCCTGACGGCGGCAACTGGCTTCACGAGATCAAGTATGACGGATACCGGACCCAACTCATTGTGGAAGGCGGAACAGCGCGAGCCTTCACGCGCCGTGGTTACGATTGGTCCCGGCGGTACAAGAGAATCGTTCAGACGGCGGCGAGCCTGCGGGCAAAGTCCGCGATCATCGATGGCGAGGCTGTTGTTCTGGGCGAGACCGGCCTTCCGGACTACCAAGCGTTGGAACGGGAGCTGGGCAATCCGGGTTCGCCGAGGCTCATCTTCTACGCGTTCGACCTGCTTCACCTCAACGGCAGCGATCTTCGGCAGCAACCGCTTTTGGAACGCAAGGCCGCCTTGGAGAAGCTGCTCAAAGATTCAGCGCCGACGCTGACCTATGCAGAACATCTCGAGGTGAGCGGCAAGGACATGTTCGCGCATGCCTGCCGCATGGGCTTGGAAGGCATAGTGTCAAAGCGCGCCGATTCACCCTATCGCTCCGGCGTCCAGACAAGCTGGGTCAAGGTCAAATGCATCAAGAGCGACACCTTTCCTGTCGTGGCTTTCGTCGAGAAGCTTGGCGCTCGGCCGCGCCGGATCGCCTCGCTCTACATCGGCAGGCGCGAAGGCGACCGGCTGCTTTATGCCGGCAAAGCCCAGAGTGGCTTCAGCTTGAGCATCGCGCGACAGGTCCGGGAGCGACTGGACCCGCTGATTGTCGACAACTCGCCATTGTCGCACCCGATCGACAAGCCCAAGGCCACATGGGTCAGGCCGGACGTTCTGGCCGAGGTGCAGTTCAGCAGCGTCACCGACCGCGGCATCTTGCGCGAAGCGGTATTCAAGGGCCTTCGTGAAGATCTCGTCACGATCCCCGCAAAGCCGCCCGCCGCATCGAAGCGGCGGAACAGGGCCGAGGGACACGCAGTGCCCCGTGAGAACGTTCTTCAGCTCCTGCCGGACGCGGTCTCGCCGTCCAAGGAAGCCCTTATGCGCTACTGGGAACAGGTTGCCGAGCAAGCGCTGGTCCATCTCGGCCACCGACCACTGAAGCTGGTGCGCCACGCGAGCGGGACCACTTTCTATCACAAGGGTCCCTTGCCGGATATCCCAAGCGCCGTGCACCAGCTGCGCATCCGAAAGCGCGAGGGTGGAGAGGGTGTGCGCGTGTGGGTGGACGCTCTCGCCGGTTTGCTCGGGCTGGTCGAAATGGATGCGATCGAACTTCATCCCTGGAACGCCACCGTTGATGACATCGAGCAGACGGACCGCGTCGTGCTGGACCTCGACCCCGGCGAGGGCGTCGAGTGGGAGCAGGTGATCGAAGCGGCGCTGGCGCTTCGCGACATCCTGGAGGCTTCAGGTCTGAAGAGTTGGGCCAAGGTCACCGGCGGTAAGGGCATCCATTTGATGGCCCCTCTTGAGACCAAGATGACCCACGACAACGCGCGGCAACTCGCCAAATCGCTTGCCCGGTGCCTCGCTGACGCACATCCTGAGCGCTACCTCTTGTCTGCTGCGCCGGCGGCAAGAACGGGACGTATTTTCATTGATTATCTTCGCAACGGGAGAGGCAACACGGCCGTGGGCGCGTTCTCTCCACGCGCACGCCCCGCATTTCCGATCGCCCACCCTGTGACATGGCGCCAGGTTGAGCGGGGGGTGCGTCCAGACGCCTTTACCATGGATCACCCGTTCAAGGCAGCCATCAGGAAAGCAGCCTGATTGAACGAGATGAAGCCAGTGCCGCTGTGCTGTGTCAGTGCTGTCCAATTTTGCCGCCGCTGCCGCCTTGCCGAACACCTGGCTGCGGACCTCACCTGGCGGGGACGGGCGCTGAACGGTCTCGGGCCGGCGTTCGACGTCGGAAGTTGTCTCAATTCAGTTCGATCTGGCTCCTTGCGCAAATCGTAACATCGCATTGGCCCAGGACCTGATTGGCTCACAATGCCAAGCAAATCCCGCCAGATACCCAGTCAACCGCCTCGCATATGCCCCTCCTGTACAGGCATAGCGGTGTCCCTGTTCATCCGCCACAGATGCGTGGCGCATTAACATACCATCGAGCCAGCCTACCGCGCCTTCTCAATAATTGCCGTTGTAGTACCGGTCATCGCACGGCGCGGTGTAAATTCGGCCGTAGCGGTCCTGGTACCGGCAGAGCTGATCCTCACGACGCTGCGGGGTGGTGGCGGAGCCGACCACTGCTCCTAGCAACGCGCCGCCGGCCGCGCCGATCACGGTGCTCTTCGTGTTGCCGCCAATAGCCTGGCCGACCAGAGCGCCGCCGGCGCCGCCGAGCAGAGCGCCCGTAGTTGCCCGCTGCTGGCCTTCCGTCTGCGTTTCGCAGCCTGCCAGAGCTGCCGTCATCAGGACAGCCAAAACCGCTTTGTTGAGTCTCATCTGAGGAACCTCCTTGAGGCCGCGAGGGCCGACCGCGCCAAGTGCTGCGGCATTGCGGCGGAACGGCGGCGGGCTGTCTCACGAAGTGAGACATGGTTTCTCGCTGGTTGAACGTTGATCTAAAACGGGCCCTAATCAGCCAGATTGTTAGGCACGACGTTCCCGTGGCGGTGCTGACAGTTTCCCTGATTGGCGCCGGTCCGGCCATTTTCCCAGCAGCGGCGTTGTATCGCTCTCAATCACCGACGTGCCGATTATTGGGATGAGCGACGGCTCTTCAGCCTTTTTCCTACCTCCAGTTTTCAGCGCTGCGATTTCTTCATCGCGCCTTATGATCCGGCTTTCCAAGTTCGCGATGCGCTCGGTCAGAAAGTAGCGCCCTGCGACGAATCCTCCGCTCCCGAACAGCACTGAGAAAGTGGCAAACGTTATCGGGTTGCCGATGACCAATGCTGCATTCGTTTGGAAGAAGGCGATCAGGTCGTGCATTTTGTACATCCTCTTGGTTCGTGGCGGGTGGATCTTTCCGGTCGGAGGCCACCTCTTTGGGGCATAACCTGGCCGTCGCCCGAGCGCGTTTGGCGTCTTGGCATAAGCCTCTGCTTCTCATCTGTTCCAGGAATAAGGAACATATTCCTTCCCCGTCAAGGCCGTGCCCGACTCTTTGTTCTCATTTTGTTCACACTCGTCCACTGGCGATAGGCGCCGAACAATGAGGTTCAGCTGGAGATCGAAGGAGCTTTCTCAAAAGAGGAGCAGCGCGCCATCGAAGCCGCCAATGAGTTTGCGGCAGCGCGCATCTCCGCAGCGGCAGCAGCTGAGATATTCGCGCTCGAAAGCTGGGACTATGCCGGGTGTCCCACTGTGATCCGCGTTGTCAGAATAGGCCGAAACTCATCATTGTCGTGGCATTCGACCGCGGCCAAGATGGCGAACTGTTCACCGGTGATGGCCAGACTGATCAGCAAAGCGAGAAGCGGGCGATCAGGACCGCCAAAACGCTCGCCTCGAAGCATGTCGGCGTGATTGCGTGGAGCCGAGACGCGGACCGTGCATTGGGCGACGACGGTCGCCACAACCATTTCGTCATCGGCGATGTTCCAGACATGGAATAGGCGCCGCCCTGACACGAGCTTTGAGTCGCACAGTCTCCACCAAGAGAGTGGCCGAACAAGACAGCGCCGGCGGCAAACCCGGATCCGTCTGTCGCCTGCGGGTTTCGTACGGAAACAGAGCAGATACCGGGTACGCCCGACTACGCATCATCGCTATGCCGACTTTCTGCCCTTTGATTTGGTGCCGCCCTTGATGCCTTCCTTGGCAAGGCTCTTGCGAAGCACCGAGGCCAGGTCGATGACGTTCTCTTTTGGCGCGGGGGCGGGCTTGGGCGGCGCTTTGCCCTTGCGCTTGGCGTCGATCATGGCGATCAACGCGTCCTCGTATGTGTCTTCGAACTTCGACGGATCGAACTTGGTGACTTTCTTGTCGATCAACAGCCCGGCTATCTCAAGAAGGTCTTCATCGTATTTGGGGTTTTCCAAGCCATTGAACACGGTCTTTTCCGACGTCATCTCGTTGTGAGTGCGCAGCTCGGTCAGCAGCATCCCCTTCTGGAAGGGCTGGATCAGCACCTCGCGCCCGCGCTGATAGAGCACCACGCAAGAGCGCGCGGCCACGCGCTTGTTCGCCATCGCATCACGAAGAACCGAAAAGGCTTCGAGCGAAGCGCCGTCCGCCGGGATCAGATAATAGGGCTTTTCCAGATATCGGGTGTCGACGTCCTCAATTGCGACAAATGAATCCACCTCAAGCGTGTGGTTCGATGTCAGCTTAAGCTTCTTGATCTCATCCGGCTCGACCTTGATGAAATGGTCCTTGTCCACCTCGTAACCCTTGACCTGGTCCTCGCCCTCCACGATATCGCCAGTCTCTTCGTCGACATACGCGCTTTTGACGGGCAGCCCATCTTGGCGGTTCAAAATCTTGAAATGGATCTTGGAGGCCTCGCTGGTTGCACCGACAATCTTTACGCCGCACGAAACCGACCCGATCTTCAGGAAACCATTCCAAACCGCGCGGGGTGCCGCCATGACATTGCTCCTTGTCAGCCGTCAGTAAGAACACACGAAGCCGCCACCCGTTCCGTCGGCACACCAGGGCTCCACTACTCGGTCGCCGCCATCCGGAATGGTTGGGCGACAGCGGGACATCATCGGGAAATGCTGTGGACCAGTAGCCGGCCTCGTTCGAGCATGCGCGGCCGGCACCGGCGTTTGCCGGTCACGTGCCCACCGTGCGCCACATTTGACTCAGTTTGAGCCAAGGCTTAAGCCGACCTTCCCGCCCACGTCCAGGGCGCATCGACTGATCATAAGGTTTGACAAAATGGACGACAAATACGCCAATGCGCGCGAGCATTTTTTCGCGGCAGTTCGCACGCTAGCCGCCTCTTCCGATCCCATCCAAACACGATTCATCGATGCAAACCTGAACGTTTTGCATGTCACGCTCGATGAATTCGAGGGCGACCGCGAGCTCAAGTTCAAGTTCGCCAGGATTTTGGACCTTCTTGCCGCCGACCAAGACAACATTGAAACGGTCGCCATCGAGACGACCGCCCATATGACGGACTTTGAAACCGTCAAGGTGGCGGACCTGATCTGCGATTTCTACTATGAACTGACATAGGCACCGACACCGACGAACCCGGGCGCTTGAGGTGCGGCAAGCCCAGGGCGTGCGGCTCGTTGGCTGTGACACCGACCCGCTTTGTCCCAGTCGTGTTTCTCTTGCAGCATGCGAAGGAGGGCAAGCGCCTACACAGATCCGCTTCCAACTCTCTCAACGGCCGGTGGCGGAGACGTGAATTAGCCGAAACGAATTCCTCCTGCTGCATTCTTGCTCCTCCGATCGGCGGGCAGGTTGCAAATGGCAGGGTTCAGAAAGTTTCGATGCCGGCAATGTCTTGGCCGGCAAGGTGTTTGATTGCATCAAATGGCCGGCCTCCAGAGGGACTTGCTGCCCTCACGGCGTCCACCAGGGCCAGTGCAACGGCTCTACGATGGCATGCCCAGTGTGTCGCGGAAGCGGCCTTCAGGGCGCGGCGCGACCCCTATGCTAAGGGTCCGGCAGAATCGCGGTGGGCGAGCGCCAAGTCGTGTGCGGCCTGATTTTTCGGAGGCGCTAACATTGGTGATTCCGCTGGAGCAGCTTTCCGTGCTTGTTCGCAAACTGAAAAATAGGCCGCGGTAGCGGAGCCTCAAAATGATGGACCGCATACGCCGGGTCGGAGGAAGTTTCGAGGCCGCAATGATCTTGATCAGGGCCGTAGCAGCGGTCGGAATCGTCTTGGTGGTCACCACCGAAATTCTGTGAATTCTCAGATCTCACGGCTCCGGGGAGTGTTGGCTGATAACCCGCTCGGGGAGTTGCGTTTCCAAACCGGTGGCTCGCATCCTGATCTTGTCGGAGCCCAAACCGGCAAAATGTCGGAGCCCGGCAGCTACGCCTCGCCGTGTAACTCTGGCGGACGCGCCGACGTGACGCCCTGCATGTGGTTCTCCAGCGCCATTGAACCCGCACTGACGCTAACTCGACAGGAACAATCAACCGATCTTCTTGTTGGACGGCGATGGCGGTTGACCATCAGGCCTTTGCGCTGCCGCGGAACAAGATACATAGGTGATCGGGCCTGAGAGGGTCACCGCGCGGGGCGAAACTTCTGACCACTTAGGTTTCGTAATCGGTAGCGGGAAAAAGAGATGCTGGACAAGGCTTGGCGAATTACGAAATCGAGCGTGGCCGGCTTCATCGGCGACAGCGCTTTCAGTCATGGCGCCGCAATGGCGTTCTTCGCGGTGACCTCTCTGGGACCCATTCTGTTGTTGGTGGTGGCCGTAGCAGGCCTGGTATTTGGACAGGACGCAGCGCGCAATGCCGTCGCGGGACAACTGACAGGGCTGATGGGCAGTCAAAGCGCGAACGTCATACAAAGCGCACTGCAAAGTGCATCCAACCCATCGTCTGGTGCCATCGCTACCATTGTGGGCCTGGTGACGCTGTTGCTGACAGCATCGGGCGTGTTCGGTGAGATGCAGACGGCCTTGAATGAGATCTGGAAAGCAAAACCCCAGGGAGGCTCTGTCTCTCGCTTGATTCGTGCCCGGACGGCAAGCTTGGGACTGGTGATCGCCCTCGGTTTCCTGCTGATCGTTTCGCTTGCTGTGAGCGCCGCCATTACCGCGCTAGGGGGCACGATCAACCGGCTTTGCCGTTCGGATCCATCTTGATCGAAGGGCTGAATGTCTTGATTTCCTACCTGCTGATAGCAGTGCTCTTCGCCACCATCTACAAGGTTCTTCCGGACCGCCATCTGGAATGGCGCGACGTGTGGTTCGGAGCGTTTGTGACAGCCGCGCTGTTCACGGTCGGCAAGAGCCTGATCGGCTTGTACCTGGGTAGCAGCGCCATAGGATCTTCATTCGGAGCCGCCAGCGCGTTAATCATTGTGCTGCTCTGGATCTACTACTCGTCGCTGATTTTTCTTCTGGGTGCCGAATTCACTCACGCCTACTCTTTTGAACACGGAAGCCAGCGATCCTTGGGTGAGGCTTCACCGGGTTGAGCGACGGCCGCAAAGCGCGCCCGATACGTGGCCAAGAACGCGATTGGCAAAAGTGCGGGATTGTCGCTCCTCGAGCGAGCACGGAGCCCAGGGCTATGAACATTGACGTGACCACGCGCGACCTGGAACTTCACCCGTCGTTTCGACCCCCCCGCGAGCGCCGGGCCGTCGTCGACTTCCTCTCGCACAACCCACCGAACTCGTTGCCCTGCGCCTCAGCACTCAGCCTCCAGCAAAGAACTGGAACCTAAACGCACAGGGTTGGTTTGATGGCCAGAAAGGAGACCTCCATGATACGCTTACTCGTTCAATTCGGTGCCCTCTGTCTGGCGTATAAATTCGGCAAACAAATAGGCCGTGAGCAGGGCCGTCTTTCACCAACAGGCGAACCGCGGCGAGGCTCCGTTTCGGACGCGGGTACCGCACAAGCTAGTGAGCCCAACGAACAAAGTTAGCGCTTGCAGACTGCGGCCACCTGCGAACCCGCCACAGGCCACTGCCGGCCATGGAAAGTCGGCCTCAAGCTGGGCGATACCTTACCGCGGCATGGCGCTCGAGCAAATCCACCTCATCGTGCTGCACTTTGCAGCTTGTGGGCGTCAGCGTGACAAGGGCCGACGGTGCCTTCTCAACCTGATGATCGCAGAGTGTCCGACAGTGATTATACCCCCGCAATCAATCCGCACTGTCAACTTGTCGGCTTTGTGATCGACGCGGATGATGTCGCCGACGAGAATGACCTCATCTCCAGCGCGGGTTTTGGGTGGCGGGTCAACCGAATAGGGTTGCTCATAGGACGGAATGCTTACTTGGGCGCGTCCGCTAGGCAGTATCGAGGTGACGGTGCCTGTCAACGCGACCTCGTCACCGATCTCAAATTCCCGGGGCACGCTATGATGTAGCACAAGCCTCCTCCGGCGTTTCCAGATATCAATGCTGGCAAACTGACTTGGTTGCGTGAAATCGTAAGTCTCTCCCTCCTCGCCTCGGTAAGGCCAAGCACCCGCTCCCATAGCGCTACAAACCGCGCGGGTAGGACCTTCAACCCGCTAAACAAGAGATCGACCGCCCCGATCCAGGACTCACAAACGCGCGCCGTAGTCGCCCAGGGGCCCGTGGACGTGTGCGAAGCCTTCGCCGCGCACGGGCTCGCCTACCGACGGCTGGACCGATTGGGTCAGCGGCCGCTGCATGCATCCGGTGCCAGCCCGGCGGGTTCCTTGAGCACGAGGAGGCGTCGAATTGGCATGGGGCTGATGAAAGCGGTGGATAGTTGTCGAGCTGAAGTATTCTGGCAGAGGCTGTTGTTTTAGCCTGTTCCCGCCACCTGAAATACGCCCCGCGGGTGTAACAGACTCGAAGGGTTCAGCCCATGTCAGTGTCAGCCTTTCCCGTCAGCCGAGAGCTTTCCTCCGTGAAAGTCGTCGCGGACGCAATAGCTCGGCTTCCGAACGATGAAGCGGCCCTTCTTTGGGACGAAACGGCTAAGCATCTGTTGTCAGTCGCTATTGAACGCGGCCATGACACAGACCAGGCGCGCACCGAGGTCGTTCGGTTCTTTGATGCCGTTCAACGCATCGCATGCTATGAAAAGCCTACAACTATGAAGAGTTTCGTTTCGCACACGATTGGCCTTTACCGGTGCCCAGGCGTCCCAGCATTTGTCTGCGTGAGAGAGGGAACCGGGTGCAGTTACCTATCGCAGGACGTTTACAGAGCGTCTAGATACCAGCCCGACTTCGAGGTGCTGCCTTGGGAATCGGAATACCGGGCCGCCAGAAACGCGACAATCTTAGCAGACGGCGATACGAGCGGTAAGTGCCGGACAAAACCATGATGGAACCAAGCCCAATCCGGCGGGTTCACCAACGCTATGACGCTGTACTTCTTCGACACGATTGAGAATGGACAGATCACCCGCGACGATCTGGGCGTCGACATGAGCCCGTGCGACATGCGCGAGGAAGCGATAGCGGCTTCTGCCTGCAATAGTGGCAGACCATCCGCTACCGGCAGACCTCAACGATTTTGCGGTATGGTCCGCGACAACACCGGGGGCTGCGTCTATGAGGCGAGCTTAACGCTCATCACAAGGTCGCTGCTTGCGCCGGCGTAGGCCGTTGGCCGAACCGCAGTGTCTCTACTGGTCGTCCAAGCCTTGCATCGAGCAGCATTTCTTCGCGGTTCAGGACCTTCACAGGACCGACAAGGGCTGCACTGCCGAGCTTTCCATGCAAGGCTCCTGCAAGCGCTTTGTTTGTCAGCCTGGAAAAGCGACGAAGACGCCACCGGCGCAGCAGTCCATGGCCACGAGCACCATGGCACGCTTGCCGGACTCGCCCTGCACGCGGATGATGTCCATCTTGATCATCCGGCGGTTCATCGTTGGCCCACTGCGATACGCGCTGGTGGGACGCCTGGCGACCATGCCTTCGAGCCTGTCTGGTCGACGTGGTGAAAGCTCAAGTCCACCTCGGCGCGGCGAAAGACAGCGCTCCGAACGTATCGGAACCGATCCACTCACGACTCGGCATGTCTGGTTCAGCCTTCACCTGCAGGCGCTCAGCCTCCGGCAACGGATGGACGCACGCCGATGGTGATGATCGACCGACAGGCTGCGCGCCCGGTCGCCCACCGTCCGACAAACGCCGCCTGGGGAACTATTTGCGTCCTCGGTGCGGCAAGCCAGCCGATGGGCTCGAGCGAACCCAGCGAACATTAGCGATCGGGAACTCAGGCCTCCTGCGGTCGTTTAGCAGTTAATCAGCCTTTAGGAGGTTGCCATGAAAAAGCTGCTACTTGCCTCATTGATCGCTGTTGCCTCCGCGGCCGCCACGGTCGCCCCGGCGGATGCATGGGGATTGCCTGGCCTCGGCGTTGGCCCGTTCGGTGGCTTCGGCCCATTTTCGGGCGGCGCGTTCTACGGGGCTCCGTTCTACGACTATGGCGGCCGTTATTACGGCCCGCGGTACTACAGTGACTATCCTGGTTATATGGTACGGTATCCGCACCGCTACTCCAGGCATCACTACCGCCGTTGCCGGGTCAAGCTGTTGAGGCACTGGCACCATCACCACCGGGTGTTGGAACGCGTGCGGATCTGCCCTTACTGACGACCCGCCTTGGTTCACTGATTTCATGCTCGGTCAGCATGGCCCTCGTTTCTTAGGCCGCGCCAATCACCGCGCAAGCTCATATCTTTCGACGTGCAGAAGTCCGTCGACAGGCGGCAATTCGGTTAAACAGTGTCCGACGCGCGGCCCTGAAACAACCCACGCAGGTAACAGACGAGACGAGCTCGCTCCGTTCAAACGTGCACTTGGGTCCAGTTGCTATTCCTGTGCGAATCGCCTCTTTTTCTCCAAGGACCAATCGCAACGCAGTTTGCTGAATCAATGGTCTCTGTCCTTGACGGCGACCGACGTTGCCCCGCTCCCCAGCCCGGCATCGGTCGCCCGCTCTTCGGGCAGTTCAATCGCCGAGGGTGACATCCCCGTATTAATGGGTCAAGCGTCCGGGTCATGTGGACGAGCGACATCCCCATCGTGTCGGCAAGTTCCTGCTGGATAGCGGCAAGTCGAAACTGTTGCCGGGCGCAGCGGGCGCTCTCAGGCGGGAGCTCCGCATAGTAACTTGAGCATTGTCACTCAAATTCGCGCCATTTTCCGGACCGGCGCATGGAATTGCGGGTGGCAGGACTCGACGACAAAGTTCAACGTCATCAGATCGAGCAGAAACTGATCGATCGTGTCGGTTGCAGCGTCTGACCTCTCCTTAGCCGTGTTAACAGCTCTCGCGCGTGCTCCACCGCTGCCGCGTTGGGCACGTCTATCAGAGCCTCGAGGCCATCGATTTCCAATTCACCCTCACATGCGACAGCAATGAATGCTGTGCCGCCCTGCGAATGTCCAGGGAAAGCATAAAAATGAGAGTGTGTCTCGGACACACTAACTCGCCGGCTGCGGCTTAGCAAAATTCGCGTCAGTTGCTTCAAAATCTGGCTGAGAAACGGCTTGGTCCGGGCATGCTCGGGCTCCCGAAGAAGCTGTCGGGCTTGCCTTCCTCGACGATCTGGCCGGCATCCATGAAGGTCATGCGGTCGGCCACCGCGCGAGCAAATCCCATTTCATGCGTGACGCACACCATCATCATGCCGTCGCGGGCTAAGCCCGCCATGGTCGGCGCAATTCAAGAGCAATAAAGACATCCGGCGGCCAGCTTGAGGATACCGCCGGCATCATTGCTGAAAACCTATCGCCATCGGCTGGGCTGGCGGATCCGCAGGGCTATCGATCCACGTCGCCCAAGACAATGTCCAGTG
The DNA here is from genome assembly GCF_020164995.1 of Mesorhizobium sp. CO1-1-11. Lineage (NCBI taxonomy): Bacteria > Pseudomonadati > Pseudomonadota > Alphaproteobacteria > Hyphomicrobiales > Phyllobacteriaceae > Mesorhizobium > Mesorhizobium sp. CO1-1-11. The sequence goes on along the minus strand of NZ_JAIUHE010000012.1, from coordinate 127,859 downwards.
AACCTAGAATGGCCGTGACATCGGCCAACATATGGCCACGGCAGAGCAGGTCCATTGCCTGCAGATGAGCGAAGCTCGGAGGACGCAGCTTGCATCGGTAAGGCTTGTTCGTGCCGTCGGCCACGAGGTAGACGCCAAACTCCCCCTTCGGCGCTTCCACCGCCGCGTAAACCTCGCCGGCCGGCACACGAAAGCCCTCCGTATAGAGCTTGAAATGATGGATCAAAGCCTCCATCGAACGCTTCATGGCCGCACGTCTGGGCGGGACGACCTTGCCGTCGTTATTGGAAACCGGCCCAGGTCCTTCGCTTGCGAGCAGGTCTATACATTGCCGCATGATCTTGGCCGACTGGCGCATCTCCTCCATGCGCACCAGGTAGCGGTCGAAACAATCGCCGTTCCTGCCGACGGGTATATCGAAGTCCATCTCGGCATAGCACTCGTATGGCTGGGACTTCCGCAAGTCCCAGGCGGCACCTGATCCCCGCACCATCACGCCTGAAAAACCCCACGCCCAGGCGTCACTTTGCGAGATCTGACCGATGTCAACGTTGCGAAGTTTGAAGATGCGGTTGTCCGTCAGCAGCCTGTCCAGGTCATCCACGGTTTTGCGGAACGGGTCGATCCAATTGCCGATGTCTGTTATCAAGTCTGGCGGCAGATCCTGATGCACGCCGCCTGGACGAAAATAAGCGGCATGCATCCGAGAGCCGCTGGCCCGCTCGTAGAAGACCATCAGTTTCTCGCGTTCGACAAACCCCCACAAGGGCGGGGTCAGTGCTCCCACGTCCATGGCTTGGGTGGTGACATTGAGCAGATGAGAAAGTATCCGCGAAATCTCGCTGAACAGGACCCTGATCAGCTGGCCACGCCGCGGCACGGCTAGGCCCATCAGTTTCTCGATTGCAAGGCACCAGGCATGTTCCTGGCTCATCGGTGCCACGTAATCGAGACGATCGAAATATGGCAGCGCCTGGAGATAAGTCTTGGTTTCGATCAGTTTCTCGGTGCCGCGATGAAGCAGGCCGATATGAGGGTCGACACGATCGACGACCTCGCCGTCGAGCTCGAGAACCAAGCGTAGCACGCCGTGCGCCGCAGGATGCTGGGGACCGAAATTGATGTTGAAATTTCGGACGGAATTCTCTGCCATCTAGCGGGCTCCTTCGAGAGGCCCGCCTAACCTCCCTCCGAGCCGGACGTTCCATTTGTGCGCCCGGCCGGCATTGTTCCACCAGGCTCCGCCAGGTGAAACTTCGGCTCATGCACAACCGCTTCCGCCAATTGACTGAGGAAATTCACCAGAGCAGCTTGCGGATCATCGAGTTCGCCGACGACCACTGAAATACCCCAACGCCCAAGCACCGCCTCCTCCACAGGATTTCGGCTGGTCATGAAAATGAAAGAAGGAGGGCGATCTTTTTCATACCCAGATCGATGCCAGGTTTGCCACAGGCGATGCAACAGCAACCGGATGTTCGGGTCGGAGAGGCTATAGCCTATGAACAGGATCGTGCTACCAAGTGCATCGGAACGAAACCGCACATCGAGTGGGGAATTAAAGGAAAGCCGGTCAAGATAATCCGTTTCGGTCAGGACAAGAGAAGAATCCTCGTCGAAGTCGCCATGGAACTTGACGATGTGGGTAACCCCCTGGCGGGCTTGAGCTACATCCCGTGCATTGGCCACCTTGACGTATCGTCGACCGTATATTTCGAACGCCAGTTCCAAGTTGCGGTCGTAATTCGTGGTATAGATGATGGGGAAATTGAGCATCACGATCAGGCGATGCAACTCCGATTTTTCTATCCGATCCTTGGCGACCGACCAGTTTCTGTCCATCCAACTGCGCAGTGGTCCGATGCTGCCATGCCGTATCCGATAGTACTCGGCCAGAGTTTGAAATCGGTCGCGGCGCATCGAAAACTCGTCATCGATCCCAAGTTCTTTTGCCATCTGCTCGATCAGTTTTTCCCAAGACGGAAGCCCAACGCTGATCGAGACACCCGCCCCGACGAAGAGGATTGCACTACCGCGGCCGATAGCTTTTGCCAGTGATTCGAGACCATCGTTCATGAACAGGTGCCGGTGCTGGCTGAGGCGCTCCAAACAGTTGCGGCCGTCGCAGAGGGCATCGAGGTTCTCTTTCGCGTCACTGGCATTCGTTGGCGACCAAACCAAGAGAGCCACGCTGTGTTCCAGGACGCGGTCCGAAACTTGCCGTCAGCGCCGTCGCGTTTGGTGACGAGTTGAGACGAGCAGGGCAGCGGCTCCCAATGGTAGGGGCGACAACCACCTAGGAAGGCGACAACCAGAAGCAGCCAAGGCGAGAGGTTCCGATCAGACGATGGACCTTCTCCTTAGCCAAGCACCCTTGTGCTGAATTGTTCTCGAGCAAAACAAATCGGGGCCCTTAACAAATCTAAGTGCGGCCGGGGCTCGTTCTTGTACGTTCACGAGGAATGGAGGCTGCGATGAGCCAAAAGCGCCGTGATCTGGACTACCTTATTCAGCACTATATTGACTGCAGGCGAGGCAAACCTTGGCCGCTGTCAGTATCGGCGGCCGTGGTGGCGATACGAACAGTTTTCCGCGAAAGCCTCGCTACTGATCGTGAATTGGCAACGCTTATTGCCAGAGCTGCGATCGATCGAGGACTGGTTATCGAGTTCGACCTCAATGAGCCTGCGCAGACGGCATAGGGCCGATCGACACAGGTAGCTCGACCAATCCTCACGGCAGGGAGTCGCCAGCCGGCTGGAATTGGGGCGCGGGTGCGGATAGCTCTGCAAGAAGACCTCGGACTGCTCGTCACACGTGACTAATCGCGCGAACTCGGTCAGTCGTGCATTGCACTATCACCGTGGCGCTCTGCAGATCAACGCCGGCGGATAAGTCAAAGGCAGTGGCACGACCTGATCAGCAACAAAACGCCGATTGCGTAAGGGGCGAACAAAAACACCATAGCCAACCAGTAGCCAGGTTGCGCCATCGCCGCCAAATCTGATCCAAGCTGTTCCATTTGCTGCCCAACGCAGGACGGTCCAGTTTGTTCCCGGGTTGGGGGACCTCAGAGCCCCCGGCGAGCATCCAGGCCTTACCCGTGATTGAGCTGCAGCCTCGGACATTAGTCCGGTCTGACTATGTTTTCGCAGGTCGTTGCGAGGTCACCCTCGGGCGGCTTCGGCCCAGCGAGTTTTCACGCAGGATGGATAGACAAGATCGTTGCCGTCCCTCAAGAATTGAGAGTCGATAGCATATTCGACGGTTCCTCAACCGAACCGGGCTGGGCGGAATCTGGCCAACAAGGGATGTTCGTTTCCCGTGGCAAACTCGCCTGACAGTGTCATTGCACTGGAAACCCTGCGGACTATTCGCCGACGCGGCATGAAGATTCCCGACGACGTTTCGCTGATCACCTTTCACGATGCGGATTGGACCGGGGTCACAACTCCGCCGATCACCGTCGTCGACCAGCCGGTCTATGCACTTGGCCATAGCGTCGCGGAACTGCTCATTCCTCGCCTGGAAGGCGATATCCAACCGCCGGAAAGGCTGGTCCTGCGGACCGCAATCATCACGCGAGGCTCGGTGGGTCCACCACATCCGTGAGTCCACCACAGCTATAGGCCCTGACCGTACGCTCACTTGCCGTCCAGCGGAGCGACGACGCCCGGAGGTCGTTAGAAGCACCTATCCCGTGGCCGGCCATTTGCGAGATTGCGCAAAGCGTTCTAGAGCCTTGGCGTCCATCGGGCGGCCGAGCGCGTAGCCCTGCAGCAGGTCGCAGCCGAGATCTTTCAAGATGCGCGCATGCTCCATCGTCTCGACGCCTTCGGCCACCACGTCGATTCCGAGCGATTTCCCGATTTCGATGATGGATGACACCAAACGCCGTTGCGGCAGCGAGCTGGTGATGGGTGTGATCAGCTGGCGGTCGATCTTCAGTCGGCGCGGCTGAAGCTTGAGCAGACTGACGATCGAGGCGTAGCCGGTGCCAAAGTCGTCAATCTCAATGTCGATACCGAGGTCCTTGATGTGCTCGATGTTCCAGGCGACGAGGTCGTCATTCTCATCGAGGAAGATGGACTCGACAAGTTCGAACGAGACCGTGCCTTCGCCGATGTTGAGCTTGCGAAGGCCATCGATCAGGTCCTTGTCCTCAAGCCGGCGTGCCGAGACGTTGACCGAAACGTGTGGAATGTGGAGGTGCTGAAGCTGCCAGCGCTCAAAATCGGCCAACGCCCTTTTGAGGACCGTTCGGTCGATCAGCGCGACGACGTTCAGCTCCTCCGCTACCCTCAAAAAGACGTCAGGGCCCAGGATCCCGCGCGTCGGGTGCTGCCAGCGTGCCAGGGCCTCCACGCCGACAATTTCCAACGTGCCGGCGTCAAACTGCGGCTGGTAGAAAACGATGAATTCGTTGCGCTCGAGGCCACCCAGGATCTCGTCCGCGGTCCGCTTGGTCTCCACGATTTCACTTTGCAGCTCATCATTGAAGAACTCGTAGCGGTTTCGGCCCCGGCTCTTCGCCCGGTAAAGGGCAAGATCGGCGTTGACCAGGAGCTGCCGTGCGTCGAGCCCCTCGCCCGTATTCGTCGCAATGCCGATGCTAACGCCGAACCGGCACTGGTGGCCACGAAAATCGACGGGTTGCCGCATCTCCTCGATGATGCGGTCGGCCAGTGCGGCGAGCTCGGCGTCGTCGCGCCTGGCACAGATGACCACGAACTCGTCGCCGCCAATGCGCGCGACGAAGTCAGCTCGTCCCGCATTAGCCGTGATGACCTTCGAGGCATGCATCAACATGGCGTCACCGGCGGCGTGCCCGAGCGTGTCGTTGATCTGCTTGAAGCGGTCGAGATCCAAATGCAGGAGCGCGGTTCGTTCTCCCGGACGCATGCTCGTCGCCAGCATGTCGTCGAGATAGCGGCGGTTCGGCAGACCGGTAAGCGAATCGTGGAGCGCCACATGTTCGATGCGCGCCTTGGCCACTTCAAGCTCGGCGTTCCTGAGCTCCGACAACTGCCTTTCTCGCACAAGGTTTTCGTTGAGCACGACGTCGCTTGTCACGTCCCATTCGGCGCCGATCATCCTGGGCGTGTCGTTGCGCTCCTGGAAATAGGTCGCGCGCGTGCGCACATGCCGGATCTCGCCATTCGGATGGACAATCCGGTATTGCGAGGAATAGGGTCCCTTCACCGCCGCCGCGGCATCGAAATCCTGCTGCGCCCGTTCGATGTCGTGCGGATGAATCACTGACGCCCAGTCATCATAGCCGCGCGGCTTCCGGTCAGCCGGCTTACCGTATATTTCGTTGACACGGTCGTCCCACACCAGCTCGTTGGTAGCGATGTTGTGCTCCCAGACACCGATCCCCGACGCATCCAGCGCGAGTTCAAGGCGACCGGACAATCGCCTGAGCTCGGCGAAGTTTTTCTGCCTTTCGCCGAACAGCCGCCCCGCAACGAGAATGGGTAGCACGACAAGCGCCCCCGCCAATGCCATGATGGCCCGCAAGGTCCAGGGATTCTTCGCCGATGCGGCCCAGCCACCTTTTGGGATCGCCGCGATCTGCCAGGAACCGGACGGCAGATGCACTGTCTCGGTCACTGGGTTGGCGCGCGTTATACTCTCGCCACCGAAGAAGCGATCACCCGTCCCGCCAAGGCCGTCCTTGCCGGTCAGGGCGATCTCGATGTCGAGATCACCGTCGGTAAGCCCGCTTGCCTTGTAGAGGCGCTCGACGTCAACGACGACCGAGACGATGCCCCAGAAGCGATCGCCGCCCCCCGCCGTCTTCACGAACACCGGAAAGCGGCCGATGAAGCCCTGCCCTCCTTGCGCCAGGTCGACTGGACCGGCCAGCACGGGCACCCGCAGGTCGCGCGCCCTGAGGGCGGCGGTGCGTTGGGCATCGCTCTTGCGGTAATCGAGGCCGATGGCCTTTTCGTTGCCAGCCATTGGATACATGAGCGAGATAACGAGGTCAGGCGCGCCGGCGACGTTGCGCAGCTGAGATTCCTGCTCTAACAGGTTGCTTGCCAGTGCCGCAAACCTCTGTTGCCCCATATAGGGCTCGCTCACGATCGCCGAAACGAGGCCGCGCGTAAGCTGGAGGTTACCGTTGATGTTGCCTTCCAGCTTGGCCCTTATGATGTTCACCTTGGCCAAGACGTCGGCGCGCGCCAATTGGTCTGAAACGATCCTGTTTTCGCGGTCGGCGAGAATGGCGCAGATCACAAGCACCACAAAAGCGATCGCCGCCGGCAGGTTCGCGAAAGAAAATACCGAGTGTCTCAACCGGCTGAGACTGGATGCAGTGCTGGCCAAGTGACCCAAATACCTTTCCCGGGACTAACCCTCGGCCGATCCTAGTAGAAAGTACTTAAATTTGGTTTTCCATCATGCCGGGCAATTTCAGCATTGGGTGGCGCTCGCAAAGGGTCACGATCCGGCAGTGGGATCTCAAACAGCCGCACTCTTGCAACCACCGCTCCCGACGAGCATGCCCCACCTGCCTGGACGAGCAAGACGCGGCGCCTTCTGGGTGCATCGGAAAGGCAATTTGACGTGCCTGCAGGTTGGGAGCGGGCCGGCGGCCCCCGTCACTCTCACTTTCGATATCGCGCCATAATAGCGCTGAGCCAGTTGAACAGACTGATTTCCTCGGGTCGCCCCTCCACCTCCTGAATGGCGGTGCGCAGCGTGAGCTCCACCAGATCATCTGCAGCCTCGACGGATTGCGCTCGATAGGAGCGGGCGACCAATCTGAGCGCGGCAATCAGGCGTGGATCTGTTGCGTCGGAAAGTTCATCTGCCGCAAACTGGAGAATTTTTCGGCTATCGGTTTGGTCTTGAAGCATGACTTCCATGCCTGTTCTGGGGCGGTTCGTCACCGGAGCCGCGCTGACCATCGACGGAGGCGCGAACGCATAAAGCACCAGAGTCAATTTTGAAGCGTCCGCAGGCCGGACTGATAGAGCCGTTTACAGACTAAGCCGGGCATCGGACCGAGCAAGCTCAAATGATAAGTGAAGGGTAGTTGGTATCAATCCGACAATCGAATTGCCTCTGCCACGCGCCCCAGCTGGTGCTCTGGATTACCGCAATAGGGCGTGCCATCTACCAACATGCTGCCGGCTTGCTTTGAAGCGTCTTCACTTGGATTTTCTCGCTGCTTTTGAGCCTTGTGCGCTTGCAGCAGATGTTTTGACATCTTTTGATTTGGGCTGCGACTGCCGCCAGCACCGGTCGGCTTACGCAAAACCTGCTCGCTGTAATGACGTCTCGACCCCCCGCTGTGTCGCGTATCACCGCTCGGCAGTCGGAGCAGTAGGACGGCGCGTTAGCAGCATTTGAAGAGAGAGGCTCAGCCTGACCAGCTTCTTGTCATTCTCGTCCCGAATTTCAATCGCCAATTGATGTCCGTCGACGCCCTTCAGCGAGTCTCTAGCCAAGTCGATTAGACCTGCTAGCGCCTCGTTTCGTGCGGCTTCGATCCCCCCACATTCGATGCCAGTCTCATCTTTGATGAGCGCATCGCTTTCATAGGTGTCAAAGAAATATCTCGCCATCGAACCCACCTCCACCCTCACAAGCTCGTCGCGTTCCTTTGGTGAAGGTAGCCGGTTTCAAAGTCTCCGGCTCGAACGAGGCCAGGCCAGTCAACAGCGTGAAATCGGGAGCCCTCGGTAACAACCAGTCCGTCGCCTCGAAGATCCTGCAGCGTTCGGTTCACGTGCACGGCCGACAAGCCCAAGGCGTCGGCAAGTTCCGCCTGCCTAATCGGAAGCTCCGCCACATGGTCCTTGATAAGCCCCATAGAGCGAAGGCGGACGATGAGTTCGCACAGAATATGCGCCATACGGGCATACGCGTCGCGCCTTCCAACGTTGGTGACCCACTCTCGATATATAGCCGCGTCGATCAGCGTCGAGCGCCAAAACACCGTCGCTATCGAAGGATGTTGGTCGCAAATGGCCCGCAGCGCATCATGCCGCATGAAGCCAACCCTGACGCGCGTGAGTGGTGTGAAGGTGCAATCCAAAACAGACAGGTGCATTCCGTGGAGATCAGGAATGTCGCCCGGAACAAAGAACGACGTGATCTGCCGTTTACCCTCCCCAGTCAATTTTGTGGACCCGACCAGACCCTCCAGGATGACAAATGAATGGGTGGGACGATCTCCTTCGCGCACAATGTCCTGATTGGCCTGAAAGTCCCGCTTCTGGAATTGAATTCCCTCCAATACACCGATATCTGAGTCCGTCAGATCACAGATTATTTGAAGCTTACGGGTCAAAATGCTCGGGGAAGTGGCCTGTGTCAATTTTTGTGACCGGATTGCGTTACGTGCCGAACTTGGGCCGGGCGCTAATGTTCCTTGCACCCGGTCTGGGAAGGACCTGTTAAAGGGCCCGAGGCGTTTGCCAACTCACCGGCTGCAGTTCCGGGGCGCCTGGACCCTTCGCCAGCGCTTTCGCCTCTCGGACGAGGATGCGCAATTCGTCCCGAGCAGCGATATGAACTCCCGCGCTGTGGCGCTGTGATTCCAGTCCCTTTCACGAGCTTTTGAACAATGCCGCGATCAGGTTCAAGCGTCATAGGACGGGATCCTGACTATAGACATTTGACGTATATTCCAGGCTCATTTCTCTCCCCGCGGCGAAGCCGAGGGCGTCGAAGTGCGTAGCGAGGAATGCTAAGCAGTTTCCGCTCGGGCTTTTCTTTATGCTGCGGCCGTCATGGGCATCGAGCCGGAACAAATCGGGTTGATTTCGGTTCGGAGAACCTGATCGAGGACCTCATGACCACCACCTCCAATTCGCCAATGCGTCCAATTTTCATCTCCGGGCCCCCGATGCGCACGAGACGTAGAACCCCAGCCCTCTCGCTCGACGTCTCGCAGCGGCAGACACCTCCTCCTCGGAGAGGCTCAGAACTGTTTAGGAACCGGCAGACCTGGCTCGCGCAGATATGGGCGGCCGTGATGTCGCCGTCGTCGCGGTTGGCCGCGCTGAGACGCATCCTGGGGAGCAGCCTGGGGCCGTTCGATGCATGTCGGGCTCGATGGCGAGAGTTCAGTGACTGATCTGACGCCGGAGCAATCGCGGATAGCGCGAGGTCTGCTGAATTGGCCGCAGGTGCGGCTCGCCGTGAAGTCAGGCCTCAGCGAAGGTGCGATACGAGATTTCGAAAGCGGTCGGCGAGTGCCTGGCCCTCGTAAACTTTCAGCGATTCGAAATGCATTTGAAGCGGGCGGCATTCGGTTCTCCACAGATGGCCCGATCAAAGCACAAGGTGAAGCAGGAGCACTGGAGCAGTGCCCTGCGACCCGAGAAGGCGGTTAGGGAAATGCAGGCCGCCCCTTTGAAACCCAAGCAGACCAAATGCTGTAGCCGCGCGTGCGGTAGCACAGGGCAGGGAACGACGCCTTAGCGAGCCGGGCGCGCTGCGGGCGTTTGGAGCGCGGGTGCGGCGGCAGCACCGGAGCAGAAGTTCGGGAAAGCCAACAAAGCCGCGGGATGAACCGGGAGCGAGCCGGCGGCCGCGGGTTGACATCGGCATCGACGCAGTGATCGACATGGTTACGACCTCTGCCACAGCAAAGGAGAACCTCATGCCTTCATCCACAGCCGGATCAGCCGTGCGGAGCCCGATCTGGCCCTTTCAGCAGAGCTATGCCCAGTCACCGGATCATTTCTTCGCGCGTGCCCCTCTCCACCCGGTTTCAAACCCCAGGCTAATCCGGCTGAACGAGCCCCTTAGCTCTGGGGTTAAGGCTTGATCCCGATCAGCTCGGGAGCCCTGCTGGGATCGCCGTGCTTGCCGGGAAGAATTTTCCAGATGGACTGCACCCTATAGCCTTAGCCTACGCTGGCCACCAATTCGGCAACTTCGTCCCCAAACTGGGCGACGGACGCGCAGCACTGCTGGGCGAGGTCGTCGATGTGCACGGAGTGCGTCGGGATGTCCAGCTGAAGGGTTCAGGACCGACCCGATTTTCGCGCAACGGCGATGGCCGTGCTGCGCTTGGTCCGGTGCTTCGTGAATACGTGGTCAGCGAAGCAATGGCTGCGCTCGGCAGACCGACCACTCGAGGCCCTGCGGCGGTGCTTACCGGGGACCCAGTCTACCGGGAGCGCCGGCTGCCAGGGGCCGTGCTGACCAGGGTGGCAGCGAGTCATATCCGTATCGGCACTTCCAATACTTTGCCGCCCGCAACGACATAGAAGCGCTGAAGCTCCTTGCCGATTATGCCATCCAGCGTCATTTTCCTGAGGCGGCCAGGAAACCGAGACCTTACCTGGCTCTGCTCGAGGCTGTGATCGCGGCGCAAGCGGAACTGGTGGCGCGGTGGATGTTGCTCGGCTTCATCCACGGCGTCATGAACACCGACAACATGCCGATATCCGGAGAGACGATTGACTATGGACCGTGCGCGTTCATGGATTCATATGATCCGCAAGCGGTGTTCAGCTCCATCGATCAACATGGCCGCACGCCTACGGCAACCAACCTCGGGTGGCAGTCTGGAATCTGGCACGCTTCGCCGAGACTCTGCTGCCGCTCCTGAGCGAGCGCGAGGGTGAGTCAATCTCGCAGGCCGAGCAGGCACTAGGGGAATTTCACGCTCGCTACGAAGCTATTTTACATCGCGGGTTCAGGGCAAAGCTTGGGCTGCTGAATGAAGCTGACGGTGACTTGGACCTTGCCAACGATCTGTTGGATGTGATGGCGCGTGGGCGAGCGGATTTCACGCTCACCTTCCGCTTGCTAGGAGATGACCTCGACATCCCTGGCGCCCAAGCTACCGCGAGGCGGCTGTTTGAGGATCCCGGCCCCTTCGATGCCTGGTCGATGCGCTGGCGAAATCGCTTGGCGCGGGACGGCAGCGCCACCTCGACGCGCAAAGCCGCGATGCACGGCAGCAATCCCAAGTTCATTCCTCGCAACCATCGCGTCGAGGCAATGATCAAGGCTGCGGTGGAGGACGATGACTTCCGAATCTTCGAGCAATTGGTGGAAGTCGTGTCACGGCCGTTCGAGGAACAGCCCACACTGTCCTATTACGCGGAACCACCCAAGCCGCACGAGCGCGTTCTGCAGACCTTCTGTGGCACGTGACATCCCCGCCATACCGGCGAGACGCCACCAACGCGGGCGAACTCTGTAGGGCCGGGGGTCAAGCTAACGAGACAGGCCTCAGGACGCGGGCGGGCGAGGCCTCTCGGAGCCAGGCGAAGGATCGATTGCGTCCGCCACCATGTCCCTCTTGGAACTGGGAAGGACCCTCATCAGCAGGATAAAAGTGGCGAGCACGAGGCAGACAGCGTTGGTGACTATGATGGGCCATTCGCCTTTGATGATGCCGAAAGTCAGCCACAGCGCGAAGCCCAGCGCAGTGATGGCATACATCCACGCCGATATGCCAGCCGTGTCCCGGGTCTTGATGATCTTCCAGGCTTGCGGGGCAAAACTGGTCATTGAGCACAGTGCTGCCAGCGAACCGATGAGCGTGACCTTTTCCACGCAACCAACCTCCAACTATCGGCTCATTCGCACGCCCGAAAGGCCCGCTTCTTCGACCTCGGAGACACTGGCAAAGTCTTTGGTACCGAGGGCACAGTGCTTCCCCGGTTGGAAGCCGCCCAGCGAAAGCCAATCACAGCACTGGCCTGAGATGGGCAGGGACGCCCTGCCGCACGCGAATTTTTCCACATAGTCGGCCAGCAGATCAGAGCGGTTCTGGAGGTGGTGATCAGGTTCGAAGCTCAGCCGCTTTGAGCCGCGACAGCAAGTCGCGGGACGCTTGGATAAGGCGCCTTGTCTCCTCAATCGTACGAAGCAAGTCTTCAGCGCTCGCCCGGGCCCGACGGCTAGCGAAGTGAGCTGCTTCCAAATAGACCTTGCGTGCTTGACGGGGATCACTCATCGCTCGACTTTATAAGTTGGAAGCAAGCGGAAGAAACTAACGTGTGTTAAGGCAAGCGGATCTTTGTGATACCCCACCAAGTAGCAGTGCGTCTGGGCAACAACGAGCCCTGACACGTCGTCCGTCTCGCCGGCGGCTGACCGGTGACGCTGGGCGGCAGAAGGTGCGGTGCGGTGACGAAGCCAGGGTTGAGGCAGTTCGAACCCTGTCCAGAGGGATCTTCCAACATGCAAATTTACAGGAAATGAGCTTGAGGGCGACGCCGCCGGATCGCCCAGATTGCCGCCGAGGCTCAGATAGACGGTGTTATTCGGGCCAGACAACGGTCACCTCGACGTAATCGAGCACGCCAGGCACCGGCGCATTGGGCTTGCGAACGGTGACCTCGGCTTTCCGGATCTGGGGAAAGCGCCCGCTGAGAGCCTTCGCGACTTCCAGGGCCAGCGCCTCGATCAGGAAGCGCCGGTGTCCGGTGATGATCTCCTCGATGACGGTGAAGGCGACGCCGTAATTCACCGTTTCCCCGATGGCGTCATCGACGAGCGCGCGTCCCGGCTCGACGGTGAGCGAGGCATCGACATAAAAGCGCTGCCCCAGCGCTTCTTCCTCGTCCAGCACGCCGTGCCGGGCAAAGAAGGCGCAATTCTTCATGCGGATGACATACATGGCTCAGCGTTCCGATCCGGTTTCCCGCGCCAGCATAGCATCCGCCACCGCCAGCGCGTCCACGTTGATTGCGACATCATGGACGCGAAACAGATGCGCGCCCTTGAGCCGGAGAATGACGCTGGTCGCCGCCGTGCCGGCCGCCCGATCAGCGGCGTCGCGGCCGGTGACGGTGCCGATGAAACGCTTTCGCGACGTACCGGCCATCAGCGGGAAGCCGAGCGCGCCAAGCTCGGCAAACCGTGCCATCAGATCGAGGTTTTCCTCCGCCGTCTCCTTGGCGAAGCCGAAGCCGGGGTCGAGCACGATATGCCGTCGGCAACACCTTGCCCGCGCCCGATCTCAAGCGATTTTCCCAAGAACGCCAGCTGGTCGGCGATCACATCGGGCAGCTTGTCGCGATCCCGTCCGGTATGCATGATGACGAGCCCGGCGCCGGTATCGGCCGTCACCCGCGCAATGTCGGGCTCGCGCTGCAGACCCCAGACGTCGTTGACGATATGCGCACCGCTCGCATGAGCTAGGCGTTTATCTTGTCAAAGTGGCCGTCAGGAAGTGCAGACCGTCAGCTAGCCATCGTCCTTTGAGGACAGCCGAGCCACCGTTGACTGAGTTTGAATCAGCGGTTTGGCGCACTGAGTCCGAAGCTGCCCTGCAGTATACCTCAGACGTGAAGCGGCATGCACTCGGTCATCGTCTGGGCCACACCATTGCCGCAGGCGCTAGACCAAAGCCATCGGCAGATATCGAATCACAACCTGCTCCTGGCGGAACCGCCGCTCCAATTCCGAACGCCGCCTTTGCCAATCGGGCAGATCGACTTCGTGAGTCATAACCTCGAAGATGACGATCTCGTCTGCTCCCTGCCTCCACACACCTTCCGCAGGCGCGCGCAAATACGCGGTGACACCGTCGAAGCGGAGCGCGAGCTCCTCCTTCACACGGTCAAACTCTTGCTTGGCGAAGGGCTTTCCTGCGTTGTCGGCGCGAGGTAGCAGAATCTGGACCAGATGCATGTTTGCCCCTAAACCTCGCAATGCTTGCCTAGAGCCACTTCTTTGGAACGCTTGGCCTATGGTCGTCGACGGGCACAGCCGTCCAGCCTCGTGCGAGCTCTGCGCAGGTCTTTACCCCGTTGATCCTACCGAGTATCGGCGGAGCATGAGACGGTGGGGAGCCAAATACCGTGCTCCGAGCCATCTCCTGTGGGCCCTAGCTTCAGACGTCGAGCAGGCCGAGGTACAACCTGTCGGTGCTAACGTCGGTCCTGGTCTCCTCCGGGACGGAAAAAGGATTGGAGTTCCTGGATGTCGACGCTTTCATCGCCGTCCTCGTCGACAGCGTTGAAAATTCGCCCGATGAAATCCTGAACCTCCGTCCGCGACAGTGTACCATCACCGTCGGTGTCCATGATGGCGAACATGATCCTCATTTTGGCACCCTGCATCATATCGGCTCCCGCCCTGCGGCCGTGCTTCATACGTCCCGTATCACGATCGCTCATCTCGTCGTCCTGAAGCCTTGGGCCCCTGTGTCGCCAATCTGCCTCGGGGTCTCGATCCTTTGCTGTTTTTTCCTGCAGCATCTCATCCATCATCTCGCGCATCATTTGACGCATTGCTTGCTGGTTCTGTCCGGCTTCGTCCGCCGTCCGATCCTGGGCTGGTGATGCGGGCTTGGGAACATCCGCCGATTGCGCAAAGGCGGACGGGGCGAGCATAGCGAACGCGGCCGCCAATACTGTAGTCGTGAATGCTCGTGTCATTGGGTTTCTCCATTAACTGCCACGCCGACCACCCGGCGTGCTGTCCAAACCAGCAGCTCGGTTCATGGTTCCTAGGCATCGGGCGCAAAAGCGGTATAGCTCCGATCACCTCAGCAAAGCGCTGGCTGTCTTTGTCGGAATCGACCTTACCGATCACCTGATCGCTGCGCAGATTTGCCAGCGGCGCAACAAAGATCGGTCTTCACCGATTTTGCCGAACTCATTGAACCCACATCGACAAAGGTGGCGCAGATTCCGCAGCCAGTTCCGAGAGTGCGGCTGGATGAAACATTCCAAGTTGGCGGCAACGGCATCGTCTCCGGCCAACACCGGCCGCTTCCCGGTCGCGAACGCCGCATGGGTGATGCCCTGCGAACTACCGTTCAGCAACCTGACGGCTTAGATGGCCACGAAGCAGGCGGATGTTGCGGTTGTTCGACTTGTAGTAAACATCGAAGATCGATCCGAGGACGGGCACGCTTCCCAAGACGGTATCAAACAGCACATTGGCCAACATCCGAGCAACCAACAGCTTCCCAGCGCCGCATTTGCGGGCTCGCAGCACAATGTAAGCCGAGATCAACCCGGTTGCTGTATCTCCCAGCACAGGCACCAGGCCTACCAGAGCATCCAGTCCGAACCGAATTGGCGTACTCGGGATTCGCCAGCGCGAATCAAGCAGCACTGCCAAGAGCTCGGCGATTGCCCTCGCAGTCTGGCGATCCACAATAGGCGTTTCGCTTGTCCCTACTTTCCGGCTGCCATTGCTCGCTCGATCCAATCTCCTCGGTTTCGCACCTCTCCAGTCCGCTTCCGTCATGTGGAATTAGCTTTGTATCGGCCGGGAAGGCACGTCGTCGAGCAGGTTGGGCTGGTCTGGAGCATTTGTTCGGTCGTCTGCTGGGAGGGTGCCGTCTGGGGTCATCTGGTTAACCGCGTCGGGCAAATCCCTGGTGATCCTTGCAATCAGCTCCTCGCGCGAGAGGCCGGTCTGGTGGGAGAGTGCTTCCAGCGTCGGCGCATCGATCGCCGTTACCACCTCGTGCGGCTCGATCGGCTGGTTCGGCCCGGTGCCGACCCAGGAGTCTACCTTCGACCCGGCACCTGCGTTTCTAAAGCGGTCGAGAATATCGCCGAGCGCCGTGCCGGATACGCCCTTGGACACCTGGTCCAGTATCCCGCCCTGGGGATTATTGGGATCGCCCGCTCCGCGGATCGCCTCGGCAATCTTGTCGCGGTTTTGATAAGCCAGAACCCCCAGCATAGCGATCGCAAGTCTTCCTAGATTGGCCACTCGTTCCTCCTGTGGTTTCGAATATGGAGAAGGTCTCGCCTTGCCAAAAGTTCCGCGATTGCCAGCAATATCAGGAAGGGCTTGGCAATCCCGACCCGCTCCCCAGCCGACTATGAGGCCTGCCCGCGCGAGATGGAAGGTCGAGGCGGTAAAGACAGAGCGCCCGAGCTGGTGCTTAAAGTTTCAGCTTTGCCCTTAGTGCATCTATGCGCTTGGAGGCCTCTGCCTTGCTGAGGTTGTCTGCAATGCTTTCCTGATCCTCAGCCTGCTCACACAGGGTTTTCAGATAAGACGCTTGGGATGGGGTCATCGGGTCGTCACCACTCACCCATTCGTCGGGTTCTTTCTCGACGTTTGCATCGGGTTTTGCGCGCGAGTCTTCCATTGCGATCTCCTGTCTTGGCATGGGGAATGCATTTGATCTTGTTTTGTTCCACCTGCTTGTTGCGGCCGTCATGAGCGCAGAGCCCGAGCATGCAGCCGCATCGTTTCCCCACTTTCGAATGGATTCACAACGAGGGCACAAGCCATCCACTACTCGTGTCCTTTCGCGACTTCCGGGTGGTCACCGCCGACTCCGACATCGCAGGAGCACGCAGGCTCGCTGTGCGGGTACTTGCGCTGCACGCAACCGGCCTGGTTGGGATGACGAGGCTATTCCGCGCCGTCGTCGCTGGATCATGCGCCACCACCGGTGCTCATGGCGCGCTTGCCACCATCGTAGGCCTTGAAGACCAGCCGATAATATCCGGGCGACGCTTTCCGCTTTGGAAGCCATTGCCTTCAACCATCGGAAAACCTGTCTCACCTCGTGAGCCGGCGCGCGGCCGTTCAGCGCTATGCAACCGCACTCGGCTTCGTTCTCCCCCGTGTTGGTCCCGGGGAGGCGCGCTGCTCGGACAGGCGATCGGCGGCGACACAGAGCACGGTGATCGGTGCCGCTGGCGGCGCCCTGATCAGTGCGGTGGTCGGCTCCGCCGCAACGCCGCAGCGGCGCGAAGACCAGCTCTGCCGCCACCAGGAGTGCTACGGGCGCATCGGCACCGCACCCTGTGACGACCGCGCCATTACAACCGCAATTACTGATTACGAGATTGCTTGGCTGGAGGGGGCAGCATCTCCTTCAGCTCCGCGACCGTGAAAGATTGAGGACGTCATCTTTTCCGCACTTCGTGCTGCTATATTTTGCTTAGGCGGACAGGAGGAGGTCGATAATGACTAGCTTTGCTGGCGCCCTGAGGAATCGCGGCAAACACGTTGCCAAGCGGTTGCTTCGCTACGACAGCCGCAACTGGCTGCGCATACGCCAGATCGAGGCCTTTACCGCGTTCATCGAAGCGGCCAACCGCAAGTCGCGAGATGTGATCGAGATCTCGCCAGGCTGGAACCGCTATTGGCGGGCGCTGTGCCCGGACTATCGCGCGGTGGACTTTCCAGACTTCGACATCTGCCGGGATCGGACCGAGGAGCAATATTCGATCGTCATCGCTGACCAGGTGTTGGAACATGTGCAGCGCCCGCAAGCGGCCGCAGCCAACATCCACGCCATGACCAAGCCCGGCGGCTGGGCGATGGTGGCCACACCCTTCCTGTTCCGCGTGCATGCGCGCCCGCATGACTACAACCGTTGGACGCCAGCGGGGCTTAAGCAGCTAATGGTCGAAGGCGGCTTCGCCCCGGACGACGTGCAGGCCTTTGGTTGGGGCAACAAAGCCTGCGCCAGAGCCCATATTGGCGGTCCTGTTAGGGCGTATGGGCTATGGCGAGACTTAACCAACGACGACGAATATCCGCTGATGGTGTGGACCTTCTCCAAAAAGCGGGTTTGAAGCCCGCTTTAGGGGCAGATATCAGCATGATTTTAGAGCAGCCGAGTTGGGACCGCGCAGGCTGTGCGCAGCAGAGCCAATTCCCTTGCGATGTCGCCCCACTTACGACAGGATTGCAGCAATTCGAGGGTTAGCCTATGACGCCAGACACCTTGCGGCCCAACCACCTGCCACTCGACACTCCGCCCGTGCAATACCTTAATCTGGACCCTTCGCTTTATGTCCGGGATGATATCTGGCAGCAGGAACGGGGCAACATTTTCGCGCACACCTGGCAGTTCATGGGGCCAGTCGCCTCGGTCGCGACGTCCGGTCAATACCTTGCCATCGACATCGCCGGTACGCCGATCTTCGCCATCCGGGGCCGGGACGGGACCTTGCGCGGATTTAAGAACGTCTGCCGCCACCGGGGGGCGAAACTTCTGGCCGATGGCGAGGGCAAATGTGGGCTGATCGTTTGTCCCTATCACAAATGGTCCTTTGCCGACACCGGACGGCTGGTGCAGGCCCCATGGTATGGCAAGGATCCCGCGATCATCGCCGAGGACTGGCCGCTGGAGACGGTGCAATTGTCCGAGTGGCGCGGGCTGCTCTTCGCGGCACTCGACCCGAAGGAAAGTCTTCTGGAGCAACTTGGCTCTCTGCCCGCCGAACTGGCGGACGAGCCGTTGGAGACCTATGCCGCCACCGATCAGGCCACCGTCAGCTTTGCGGCGAACTGGAAGATCTACACCGACAATTTCGTCGAAGGCTACCACATCCCTGGCACGCATCCCTCGTTCTACGCTGCCATCGACTTCGAAGCTTTCCAGACCACTGCCCATCCCGGTTATGTCCGGATGACCGCACCGCCGAAAGACGGTCTATTCTATCGCGGTAAATGGCTTTGGATGTGGCCGAACTGGACGCTGTCGCTTTTCGATGGCGGCATGAACGTTAGCCGGATCAACCCGACCTCACCGCATCACACAGACCAGCACTACCATTTCTTCTTTGCCGACACCTCTGCAGAAGCAACCGAGAGCAGGGCGAAATCCGTGCAAGGCACCCTGGCCGTGGTACGCGAGGACTACTCCATCTGCGCCGATACGCATCGCAACTATGCCGCAGGGGCCTATAGCTCCGGCCCACTCTCGGGGCGGCATGAGCGGGGAGTGCAGTATTTCCAGGAACGGGTCGCTGCGGCACTGGGGCTGTGACCGCCCCTGGCGTCCTTGTCCGCCGGATAGTGCTCCGGCTCGGCGCACGAGAGCCCCCGGCCAGTCGAGGGTATAGGGCGGGCAAGATAAGACGAACCCTTGACGGCTGGAACGGGGTCGATAGCGGACTGTCCGATTGTCTGATGAATGGGCCAGAAAGTTGACATTCCGCTCCGGGGCCGGCAGTGGACTTTCCGTCTCCCGCATTTCAAATCGAAACGCAGCCAGTTCCAAGATGGCTAATGCTTCAAAATCTGGCTAAGGAACAGCTTGGTTCGGTCGTGGCGCGGGTTGCCGAAGAACGCGTCGGGCGTGCCCTCCTCGACGATCTGTCCGGCGTCCATGAAGATGACGCGGTCGGCGACTGCCCGCGCAAAGCCCATCTCATGCGTCACGCACACCATGGTCATCCCGTCGCGCGCCAGTCCGGTCATCGTCTCCAGCACCTCGGAGACCATTTCAGGATCGAGCGCGGATGTGGGCTCGTCGAACAGCATGACATCGGGCTTCATGCACAGGCTGCGGGCGATCGCCACGCGCTGCTGCTGGCCGCCGGAAAGCTGGACCGGGAACTTGTTCGCCTGCTCGGGAATGCGGACCCGTTCGAGGAACTGGAGAGCGGTCTTGCGCGCCTCGGCCACCGAAACGCCCTTGACCCACATCGGCCCGGCCATGCAGTTCATCAGCACCGTCATATGCGGAAACAGGTTGAAGTGCTGGAAGACCATGCCGACGTTGGAGCGGACGGCCGCGACGTTGCTCATCCTGCCATGCAGGGCAACGCCGTTGACGACGATGTCGCCGGCTTGATGCGCCTCAAGGCGGTTGAAGCAACGGATCAATGTCGATTTGCCCGAGCCGGACGGCCCGCAGATGACGATGCGTTCGCCCTTGTGGACCGTCAGGTTGATGTCCTTCAGCGCTTGGAACTGGCCGTACCATTTGGATACGGTCCTGGCTTCGATTATGGCCTGAGCGCTCATCGCACCTTGCTCCTGCGGAAGTGGTGCTCGATGCGCGACTGGATCAGCTCAAGGCAGATCGACAGCACCCAGTAGATCATGGCGGCCGAAATCAGTGTCTCCATGTGCTGGAAGGTCTTCTGGCCGAGCGTGCGGGCCAGGAACATCAATTCCCAGACGCCGATGACGGAGACCAGCGAGGAATCCTTCAGCATCGAGATGAACTGGTTGCCCGTCGGCGGAATGATGACCGGCAACGCCTGCGGCAGGATGATGCGGCGCATGGTCAGCGCGAAGCCGAAACCCATGGAGCGCGATGCTTCCCACTGACCGCGATCGATGCTCTGGATTCCGGAGCGGAAGATCTCGGTCATGTAGGCGCCGTAGCACAGCGACAGCGCAAGGATGCCGGCGGGAACGGCATTGATCACGAAGCCGAGCTGCGGCAGCCCTAGATAGATCAGGTAGACCTGCATCAGCAGCGGCAGGCCACGGAAGAAGGACGTGTAGAAGCTGGCGATCGCGTAGGCGAAGCCATTGTTGGAGAGCTTGGCGACAGCGCCCGCCACCGCGATGAGCGAAGCGATGACGATGGAGATCGCCGAGACGTAGAGCGTCGTGACGACGCCCTGGCTGATCAGGAACGGCAGCTTCTCGCGGATGAATGGCAGGCTTAGGTGGAACGTTTCGAAGAACGCGATGAACAGGAGCAGCAGTTCCAGCCAGACGATGCCGATCTGCAGCTTGAGCGGTGCGAAGCCGATCAGGACGACGTTCAGCGTGAAGATCACCGCTATGGCGAAGCCGATGGCGAAGCGGCCGTAGAGGCCGCTGATCGACGGCTCACCGATTACCGGACGCATGAGTTCGGCAAAGCCGGTGCCAGACATGTTGAACGCCATGAAGACCAGCAGGACGATGCCGAACATCGTCGCCACGAACCAGGGCTTGTGAACGAGGCGTTCGGCCTCGACGGTATCCGGGTAGAGCATATTTGAGCACCGGCGGTTCGGCGGCCTGCAGTGGCAGGCCGCCTTTTGAGAGATTAGTTCGTCTTCGAATAATCCTGGCCGTACCATTTTTCCGAGAGCTTGCTCAGAGTGCCGTCCGCCTTCATCGATTTGACGGCGTCGGCGATCTTGGCCGACAATTCCGGATCGCCGTGCTCGATGGCGATCGCCAGGGGCTCGTAGAACACCGGATCGCCGACCTGCTTGATCGGATAGCCGGCCTTCACGGCATCGAGGATCGACGGCAGCGACGACACCACGGCGTCCAGGCGCACGCCGTCACCGAGGCGAAGGTCGTCGAAGGCGGTCGTCGAATTCTCGTAGGAGTGGACCTCCTTCGGGTTGAGCTTGTACTCGAAGGCCGGTGCGCCGGCGGCGTCGAGCGCCAGATCTTTCTTGGCATAGGCTTCGAAGGTGGAGGTGCTGGTGGCGCCAACCACCTTGCCATTGAGATCGGCCAGGGTCTTGGCCTTGCTGTCCTTGTGCACGGCGACCGCCGCGGGCGTGTAGTAGTACACAGCCGGAAAATCGAAGATCTCGGCGCGCTTCTTGGTCGGCGTCATCGAGCCGACATGCATGTCCCAGCGGCCCGCCCAGTTGCCGGCGGTGATGATGTCCCAGCCAGGCGTTACGAAGTCGACCTTGACGCCGAGATGCTTGCCTATCGCCTTGGCCACATCGACGTCGAAACCGTCGAGTTCATTGTTGGCGTTCACGAAGGACTGCGGGGCCCAGTTGGCATCGGTCGCCACCTTGAGCGTGCCGGCCGCGGTCACGCGGTCGAGCACCGCGCCGGCGTGGGCAGGATATGCGCCAAGCGCAAGCGCCAGCGCGGCCATCGCCACTTGTCGTCTGTTCCAGAATGTCATGTGCGTATTCCCCTGTTGTTTGTTCAGTCCCATGCGCTCATGGCCGTTCAGGCGGTCATGACTTCCCAATCCCTCGCCGACGAGATTGGCTCGCGGATTTAGCGACGCCCGGGCCTAGCCGGTCTTCCGCTGCCGCGGAGGATGTCTGCGGCCGTCATTCCCTCGCTCACGGGGAAAGCCTTGGCCTGTTGCCGACGCGTGTCGCCCGGCGCCTTGGCCAAAACGCCCTCTCCTGCCCCGCGAAGATCGCTACGCATAGGCGACGGCCGCTCTCGCGCGATCGACGCCCAGCAGGAAATCGGCCATCGTGTCGGCGACGAGAGCCGGCGCCTCGATCAGGATCGAGTGGCGAAGCCTGGGCAGGATGGCGATTTGTGAACCTTGCACCTGTTCGTGCATCAGCCGCGCCATGCGCGGACTGGCCCCTTGGTCGTCCGCGCCCGTCACGATCAGGGTTTGGCAGGTAATGCGGTCGAGGATGCCGCCGAAATCGGTTTCGGCGAGAACGCGATACGCAGCGACATAGCAGTCACGGTCGTTTTCGGCGTCGCGCCGGCGCAGTTCTGCGATGATCTCAGGGTTCCTGTTCTGAAAATCTTCCGTCAGCCAACGCGACAGCGAGGCGGCGTGATGCGCCGAGGCATCGCTCGCCATCAGCTCCGCCAGCCGGCCGCGCACGGCGTGTCGCTCCTCTGGCGTCCGGCCTGCGACCGTCGACAGCAGCACCAGTTTTTGCAGGCGTTCGGCATGCGTCAACGCGAGGCGCTGCGCGATCAAACCGCCCAAGGAAAACCCAGCCAGATTGAAAGTGGCAAACCCGACATGATCGGCCAGCGCGAGCGTCTCGGCGACGAAAGCATCGATCTCGTAGCGGCCCTTGACCCGGCTTGAGCGGCCGTGGCCGCGCAAATCGAAGGTAAGAACCGCGAAACGGTCTCTCAGCCGCTCGGCCACGCCATTCCAAGCTTCGAGATACGAGCCGACGCCATGGATGCAGACCAACGGCGCGCCGCCCTCGCCCTCGAGGCGCCAGTTGAGCAGCACGCCTTCGACATCGAGCTGGCCGGAACGTGCCATCCTCACGCCCTCGCCATATGGCGCTTTTTGTCGCGCTCGCGCGCGGCAAAGACCGGCATCACCTCGTCCACCCAAAGCTTGATCGTCTTCTTCTGCAGCTCGAACGGCAGGTTGAACGTCAGGCCGAGGCAATATTGGTCGACGCCCGCCGCCTCATAGTCGAGCAGCTTCTCGATCACCTCGTCCGGCGTGCCGAACATGAGGTTGCGGCGGATGTTTTCGGGATTGTAGTTGTCCTTGCCCTTGACGCTGTCGTAGGGCACGGCTTCGGGAAAGCCGCTGCGCACCGTGCCGATGTTCTGGAACAGGTTCTCGAAGGCGCGGCCATAGTCGATGGCATGCCCGACCGCGACCTCCCAGTCCTGCGCCCGTTCGTAGACGCAGGTGCGACGCTGCATCATCAGGCGCGGCCGCGGCACCTCCGGATGATCGGCGACGGCCTTGCGGAACTTCTCGCCCAGCACGGCGATCTCCGCCGCCGGTGCCGAGAGCGGCGTCGACAGGATCGAGGCGCCGATGCCGACCGCCCAGTCGAATGTGCCCGGGTCTCGAGCGGCCACCCAGATCGGCGGGTGCGGCTTCTGCAGCGGCTTCGGTACGCCGGCGGCCGCAGGGAACTTCCAGTAGTGACCGTCATGGGCATAGTCATCGGCCCACAGCCTCGTCACCGCCGGCACCAGCTCTTTGAGATAAGCGACCCCTTCCTGCTGCGGCATGCCGCCGGCCATGCGGTCGAATTCGTACTGATAGGAGCCGCGCGCGATGCCGAATTCCAGCCGTCCGCCGGTCAGGTGGTCGCAAAGCGCGGCCTCGCCGGCCAGCCGGATCGGGCTCCAGTAGGGCGCGACCAGCGTCGAGGTGCCGAGCCGGATCCGTTCGGTGTGCTGGGCAAGCCAGGTCAGCGTCATCAGCGGGTTGGGCGAGATCGTGCATTCGATCGTGTGATGCTCCGCAGTCCATAGCGTTTCGAAACCGCCCTCGTCAGCCATCCGCGCGAGGTCCAGGAGATTGGTCTTCACCCGCTCCATCGGGATATCGGGCGAGAAGCGCTCCATGGTGAGCGATACGGCGAATTTCATGTCGGTCTCCCGGTCGTTGGGTCGGGGTCTTGGTCAGCGAAGGCGGATGACGAACGGGTCCTGCATGGCACCCGAATAGTCGATGACGACGTTCTTCAGGCGCGAGAACTCCTCCATGGCGTCGAAGCCGCCGCGCCGCCCATAGCCGCTCTCCTTGAAGCCGCCGTTGGCGGACATGAAGGAGGAGGCGCGATAGGTGTTGATCCAGACGGTGCCCGCCTCGACATCGCGGGCGAAGCGCAGTGCGCGGTTGATGTCGCGTGTCCAGATGCCGGAGGCGAGCCCGTAGCGCGTGTCGTTGGCGAGCCGGATCATCTCGTCTTCCGACGAGAACGGGATGACGCCGACGATGGGACCGAACAATTCCTCCTGCATGAACTCCATGCCATTCTCAGCGCGGGTCATCACCGTCGGCTCGAAATACCAGCCGCCGGCAAGCTCGTCCGCCTGCGGACGCTTGCCGCCGGCCGCGATCCGCGCGCCTTGGCGCACACCGGAAGCGACATAGCCTTCCACTTTGGTGAGCTGTGCCGAGAGCGCGAGGGGGCCGATGTCGGTGTCCTCCAGCATCGGCAGCCCGACCCGCACCCGCCTTGTGCGTTCGACCAGAGCCTCGATGAAAAGCTCATAGACGCTCGCCTCAACGAAACAGCGCGAGCCCGCGACGCAGGTCTGGCCCGCGGCCGCGAAGACACCGGACACAACGCCGTTCACGGCATGCTCGATGTCTACGTCGCCGAAGACGACGTGAGGGGACTTGCCGCCAAGCTCCATCGAGCAGGGGATGAGGTTCTGCGCCGCATTGGCTGCAATGCGCCGCCCGGTTCCGGTCGAGCCGGTAAAGACAAATTTGGCGATGCCTGGATGCCTGGTCAGCGCGTCGCCGGCGACAGCGCCGGTGCCGGTTACCACGTTGACGACCCCGGCGGGGAAGCCGGCCTCCATGATCAGTTCAGCCAGCGCCAGCGTCGAGGCCGTGGCATGCTCCGATGGCTTGACGACCACTGTATTGCCGAGCGCCAGGCACGGCGCCAGCGTGCCGGTGAGCAGCATCAGCGGCGAGTTCCACGGCGTGATCATGCCTACGACACCGATCGGCTCGCGCACATTGAAGTTGAGCATGTCGAGCTTGTTAACGGGAATCGTGTCACCGAGCAGCTTGTCGGCCATGCCGGCGAAGTAGGTGTAGCTGTCGGGCATGGCGCGCATCTGCGCCCTCATCTCCTTGAGCAGCTTGCCATTGTCGCGCGTCTCGATCAGCGCCAGCGCGTCGGCGTTGTCGAGGACCAGTTCCGCCAGGCGGCGCACCAGCCTGCCGCGATCAGTCTGGGTCATGCGCCGCCAGGCCGGATTTGCGAAAGCAGAGCGCGCCGCGTCCACAGCCGCGCCGACATCCTCGGCCCCAGCCTCGGCAAACTGGTACCAGGGCCTGCCGGTGGTCGGGTCGAAACTGTCGATATACTGTCCGCTCCTCGGCGCCGTGAACGCGCCGTTGATGAACAGGTTCTGGCGCGAGCCTTCGAGCGATGCGACCGTCGTTTTCATGTCTGTCCCGCGTGTCTCGTCATTTGGACGCGGCCTGCGTCCACAATTGCGACTTTCCGTCGATCATTGCGACACGGCCGCCGTCGCCGGTATCCATGTAGATGCCGAAGCGCTTGTCCTGCCGCTCGCGCGCATAGCGGCGCAGCATAACGCGCACTTCATGCGTAGCGATCTGCTCGTACGGCAGCATGTCGACTGGAAAGAAGGCGTGACCATCCGGCAGGGCGGCTTCAGCACTCTCGGGGCTCAGCTCGGCACGGTAGATCAGATAGCCGGGATCGCTGTCGGCGACGTCGAAAACCGAATAGAGGAAGGTGTTTTCGGGAACGAGGCTCAGCGCCTCGCCGCCATCTAGGATCAGGTTGCTATCCGCTTTGCGGCGCCATGCCGTCGGCAACATCCAGCCGCCTCTACCGTCGTTGCGCAAGAGGATGCGATCGCCAGCCTCAACCAGATAGCCGATGATCATGTCTTGCGAGGCCAGCCAACCGGCCGGCAGGGGATCCTTCACGCTGGCGTAGCGGCCGCGGCAAAACCCGAGCGGCGCTGACGGGCTGGTTCCGAACGCCTGCACCTGACCGATCAGGATGACGTGGTCGCCGGCCTCGACGCGATTGTGAACGGTGCAATCGAACCAAGTCAGGCTGTCGGTGAGGATCGGCGCGCCGGTGTGGGCGCGATCATGGTTCACTGACTGGAACTTGTCCGCAGCCTTCGATGCGAACACCGATGAGACATCGGCCTGCCCCTCATGTAGGAAATTGACAGCAAAGGACCGGCTTTCACTGAAGGCCGCAAAGCTCGCCGCCGATTTGCCAACACAGACCAGTAGTAGCGGCGGATCGAGCGAGACGGAGGTGAAGGAATTGGCCGTCATGCCGCGTGGATTGCCGTCGCTGTCACGCGTGGTGATCACCGTAACCCCGGTCACGAAGGTGCCGAAGGCGCGACGCAAAGCGAACGGGTCGATCATCCTTTGTGCCACCGCGTCCGCCATTATCTTCCTCCACATCGTCGGACGAAGGCTAGGCAGGAGGCGGCACCGGTTCTTCCTCGGATCTGTAGGAAAGAGTTCGCGACTGGCTGCTGCCATCCCGAGCAAGCAGGAGCGCGATAAGCCCGCGCCTGGCGGCGGATAGCGACGGCAATGTCGGGATGGAGTGGTACTAGCGGGTTTCAGGCACGCGGCTGTCGATGATGCCGCTGAGGCGGATCGCCAGCTCGGCCGCGAAACGTTGTTCTGGCGTGTCGAGCTTGATCCCGAACAGCTCTTCCATGCGCGACAGGCGATAGCGCAAGGTGGTGACATGCAGCCCCATCACGTCGGCGCAAGCCTGGCTGCGGCAACCTTCACGCAGAAAGGCAAACAACGTGTCCAGATAAGGCGTGCCGTGCTCGCGATCATGCGCGATCAAGGCGCCGACGCTCTTGTCGACGAAGTTGCGCACATCGGGCACATCGGCGGCCGCGACCAGCATCGGCAGCGGACCGAAATCCTGGCCGGCGAAAACGCCGGTGCGCCCAAAAGACCGGCCGATGCGGATCATGCGTCGGGAACGCTCCCAGGCGGTGGGATAATCGGCCAGCAAGGCACAGACCTCGGAAACCAGCACCGCCGGCTCACGGCCGAGATGGCGACCAAACTCCGTGGCGATTGTGTTCGGCAATTTCGCCAGGCGCATGCTCTCCCTGGCATCGCCCGCGACGAGACAGACAAGACCGCCCTCCACGGCGACAACCGTGCCCGCCACGCCTGCCTGTTCCAGAAGGCGGACAAGGGCATGATGGGGATCGGCAAGCCCGCCGCCGTCCTTTGCCGTATCGGCGTAGTCGACGACAATAAGTCTTTGCGGCACGGTCAGGTCGAGCCCCAGCCGCCGTGCCCGGTTGACTATGTCGGCCTCATCGCGCCAGCGGCGTTCCACGACTTCCAGGAAAAGCTCGGTCAGCGATCTGGTCTCGAAACGGAAGCGGACGAAGCTGCGCATCATTTGCACGCTGAGCGCAAATTTGGCGCTGTCGATCAGCATCTGGTCGAGCTGTCCGGATTGCTGCGGCGTCGGAAAAATCATCAGCGCGCCAACCACTTCGTCGTCGATTGTCAACGGCTCTACGCGCACCGAAAGCTTGAGGCGATGCTTGCCGTCGTCGACGAACAAAGTCTCGTCCTGGCGCGCTTCCGACGCGCCGCGCGCGACCTTGACGATCTGCCGGTTGAGCACTCCGCCAACTGCCTGGCGCCAGGTCGCGGCATCGAAATGCGCTTGGCTCGGCGAGCGACCGGCCACGACCAGATTGGCGTGGAAATCGATGACCACCACGGGGTTGGGCAACAGCTCGCCGACCTTGTCGGCGAGCGAGACCACCGATCCTTCCGACAGCGCCTGCTGCAGAAGCGAGGTATGCGCCTGCAAGGCGCGCTGCAGACGCTCGCCCGCCTGTTTTTCCTGGCGCAGCCGATGCTGTTTCTCCACCGCGATCTCGCCCAAATGCACGATCATGCCGATGAAGGCGATATCCTCGGCACTCACTTCGGTGATCTCGCGCGAGACCACGGTCAGCACCATCGGCCGGCCGTCTTCATCGACACAGCTCATCGGCATGACGAGCACGCTGCGATAGTCGCGTTCGAACGCCTCGCGGCGATAACCCGGAAACTCCTCCGACACCCGCGCATCCCTGATATAGACCGGCTCATTGCGGTTGAGCGCGACGATCGAAGGACTGGTCGCCAGTTCCCAGCGGTCCGGCAGCGCGCGTTGGATGAGCGTCGGATCATGGCGCACGATGACATAGGCGTGGCCATGCGGCGCATCGATGCTCATGATCGAGCCCAGCGTCCATTTGGCATGGCGGCAGGCTGCCAGCACGAGGTCGCGCAGCACGGACTGGAGATCGCCACCCGAATTGATGAGGCTGGCGGCGTCCCGCAAAGAGAGAATTTGCGACTCGTGGTCCACGCCCGGTCTTCCGCCTCGCGAAGGGGCCATTTAAGCCGTCGCGGATATACGAATGCTACACCGCTTCCAAGCGGGGTGCACGCCGATTCTTCCTACGAACCGGAGGAATACCAGCTCACCGGGCCTGATTAGGCTGGGCTTCCACCAACAGGGCCTGAGATCATGGAATTGCGAAAAGTCTGCACCTTCATCGAGGAAGTGCACATTGAAGGCGGCAAGGCGGGCGCTAAGCCTGTAAAGTCGATCGTCGTCGCGGCCGTGCTACGCAATCCATGGGCGGGGCGCGGCTTCGTCGAGAACCTGCGGCCGGAGATTGTCGCCATCGCACCGCGCCTGGGGCATGAGCTCACGCGGCGCCTGCTCGAGCTCATGCCTGCCGAGCGCATCGAGAGCTACGGCAAGGCCGCCGCCGTGGGCGTCGCAGGCGAGATCGAACACGCCTCCGCCATGATCCATACGCTGCGGTTCGGCAATGTGTTTCGCGACGCGGTCGGCGGCACGACCTATCTCGAATTCTGCAACACGCGCAACGCGCCAGGCGCGCTGCTGTCCTTGCCGATGATGCACAAGAGCGAGAACGGCCGCCGCTCGCATTTCATCACCGCCAACTTCCAGATCGCCGACGGCCCGGCAGCCGACGAGATCGTCGTGGCCATCGGCGCGGCGGACGGCGGACGGGTTCACCCACGGATTGCAGACCGCTTTCAGGACGTGAAAGAAATGGAGCAGGAAGCAGCGATGTGATCCTTGCGCTGCATCCTTGCGCTGTCGTTGATGATGTCCGCTTTTGAGAATCGGCGCAGCGGGCCTCAACGGCCGACATCGCCGCGTTGCCGACCGACAGCTTGGGGGCCGAAGCGGTCGGTTCGCTTGTGACCAGGGAAGCACGACAGCTGACCTTCAACGTGAGGCCGCGATATCACGCGAAGGCGGAAGCGCGACCGATGGTCGATCGCGTCTGGAAGGAGAGCGCCGTCACCGGGCCGACGCCGAGAGTTACCAAAAAATTGACATGAATTAGTAGTGGCTAATACAGAATCCGCTCCTATTTATCTGGCACTAGGACATGTGCTGAGCGTTCGAGCCGGGTACGTCCGGTTCCGCCTCAATAGGAGGCACAGATGGCCAAGGCACGCTGCCGTTGCTGGATGCAAGCCGAAGACGGCGGCGCCGCAGGGGGGCTCACTCTGGGCATTGGTTGGCTGCTGTGCTTCCGGCGCCTTCTCTCTCCAGGTGAAAATGATGGACGACGGTGAGCGGACTCATACTGAACCGGAGAAGAGTTCTTGGACCGGCCGCAACAGGCGTCTCGACCCGTCGCGCCTGCCGGAGCAGGTGAGCTACACCACAAGTGACAACTATGGCGACGTGACCTTTACGCTCAACCAGCGTGGTGTGGTGGTCCGCCGCACGCAAAATGTGAGCAGCGTGCCGGCAATCATTGCCCTCCCCGCCAAGGTTTTCCGCGGAGTGGCCGCCTGCGCAATGGAGGATCCAAATGGAAGATTCACAGCGGAGCTCAAGCTTCTGCACAATGATCCGATGCTGACGGTGCCGCTACTGGTGTCCGACGAGCTCGAGCTTGTTGCCACCGACTGGCGTGCCTGGGCCGTGGCCTACCGTCTGCCTATGCTTCTGCTGGGGGCCGACGGCGTTGCCCGCACGCTTGAGGAAACGCTCGGTGCCAAGATCAACTCGCTCTCATCGAGGCGACCCCAACACGGACCGCGTCTCGACCATGCACCTAGGCTTTCAAAGGCTGGCCTGATGAACAAACTGACGTCGCTAGAGCATATCGGTCGATTGTTGGATAGGAAGTGATGTGACAAATGTCTCGTGCACTTGGTCGGCAGGGTCGATCCTTCTCCACTGGGTCGGTTGCTGAGCCCCCCTCCAGGCGCGGCCAGGTAGCGTCGGCTTCATTACGAATCCCTCGGCCCTCCAAGCTAGGGTAGCCGCCTTGTTGTTGCTTGGAGAAGGACTTGAGAGACGCGCGCCTCGCGCGGGTCGTTCGCGGGCTGGACACAGTTGTTCCTCTGGCTGGCTAGGTAGCCTGACTCATGCCAGTCGTCGGCCGCCGCCTCCCAAATGGTGCGTTTTGCGCCCGATGATCATCAGTTTGGCGAGCGGTGTTGTTGCGCAGCCGGCGAATGCGTCCGTGCAAGACGATGCCAGAGCGCGTGTGCTGGAGCGACATACTGGACGGCCGGCAAGCGGGCGGTTCGGCCTCGCCAGACAATTCATATTAGCATCTGCTTGACGAAGCCGTTATTCGCCCCAGACTCACGGCTATGGCAAAGGGCATCAATATCGGCGACGAGGTCGTGATCACGGCAACCGTGCGCAAGCGGGTCACTGAGGACCGGGTGAGCGTTTCCATCCCTTCCTATGGGCAACCCCACTCGGTGATCGACCATACAACGAAGGTACAGAAGGGGCAGCATATCGAGTTGATTGGCAACGTCACCCACATCGACGAAAACCGCGTGACGGTGAATCTGGGCGTACCAGTCACAATCGATGCCGCCGTCGTCAGGCTGGTGAGCGCGTACAAGGCGCCGATCAGAAAGGCGCCGCTGGCGGACAAGCCGACATGAAGGGATGGCCCATGATGCATGACGGCAAAGTCCTGGTGGTTGAAGACGAGCCTGTCATATTGCTTGGCCTCGATGTCGCGCTGACCAAGGCCGGCTTCAACGTCGTTGCTGCCTGCAACGCCGCGAGCGCGATTGAGGCGTTTGATGTCGACCCCTCAAGAATCCGGGTTCTCGTCGCGGACATCCGTCTGGGCCGGGAAAGCGAGGTTGGGACGTCGCTCGACATATTCGGCAGGCAAATCCAAACTTGCCAGTCGTTTACGCGACCGGCGACACTGCCTCACACTGGGGCGCGGAAGGGGCGTCGAATAGCATCATCATCTGGAAACCGTTTTTCATGGCACAGATTGTCACGGCATTATCGACGCTGATTAACTCCCGTTGAACGGCTCATTCCACCGCACCCGGCACCTGGGCGATGAGCACCTGCGAGCACACAACCGGTCCGCCGTTTCCGGAACTTCCGCAGGGCCGGATGTTGCAGCCCGCGTGGGAGGCCTGTCTGACAGGCAGCTCGGTGGCTTCTCTCGCAGGGGCAAACCGCCGAGCTAACTGACCTTTGCCAGCTTATTGAAATTAGCATCGTGGCCATCGGCCGGCGTCGTTTAAACACATGCGCAACGAAGACAACGCGACGTTAGCTTCCAGTGTCGCGCGCAGCGGCACCCAACCGAAAAATTTCAAGCTTCTCGCTGTACGAGAGCCGTACCCTTTCGCCGCATCGCTTGCAGGTGAACGTCGTTACGGACTTGACCCAGGAGCCTTTCCTGACCAGTGGGGTTTTGCAGCTCGGACACTGAAAGGTCAGGTCTTCCTCAAGCAGCTGATTGGATAGAGCCATTTCATCTTCTCCCAAGATGAAGCGGCTTTGCAAGACGAATGCCAGAGTGCGTGTGCTGGAAGGACACAGGGGGCGCTGCCGAGCGGCAGTATGACTGATGGTCATCGAGCCGCTGAAAGCGGCCTGCGCGGAATTTCGCATAAGCTCTTGAGCAGCCGCTCAGCCTGCGGTGCGTTCGTCAGACAAGCGCAATCGCTTCCACAATTGCGTGCAAGGCAAGGCTGGTGACCCGGTGAGTGACAAGGCCGAATGGCTGAAGCCCGGCCTCGTGGACGAGTAAAAAATGCTAAAGGCGAAGAGCCCGCGCTATCCCATCGGCGCAGATCGTCCGCCAGAGCCGCGGGCTGTGGGGCTTCTTTGGCGAATGGTTACCAGCCCTGCATGCCGTACCAATCGTCTACGTCACGGCGGACGCGATCCTTCTCCAGGCCGTAACGTTCCTTAATCTTGCCTTCGAGCTGATCGCGCTTGCCGGCGATGCGGTCGAGATCGTCGTCGGTGAGTTTGCCCCACTGTTCCTTGACCTTGCCTTTGACCTGCTTCCAGTTCCCTTCGACGCGGTTCCAGTCCATGTGTGGCCTCCTTCGTCTGATATGAAGTCAAAACGTAATCGGGGTAGCAAGGTTCCGGACCGTCTCCTTTGGCAGGATGAAGGCCAATCGACCGCCGCGCCCCAAGCAAACACAACACACTCACCGTTCCGGGGGTCTCAACACCTAGTCTCCACTAGCTGCCTGGAATTGGCCGCAAATCAGCCCGGACCAGATGCCCAAACAGGCGTCAACGACCAAGTGTTTTTCGGGCATTTACTGCTCAGACGGTGAATTTGGCACACCCTCTGCCTCACAACCCGCTAAGCGTCACTCAGTACAAGCGTTTAGGATCTGCGAGCAGTGGCCATCGAACTTTGCCTCGTGTCGGTGGCGGCGGGATTGTCGACGCCGGTAGCCAGTCCACTAAGACCTGCCGCATCGGAACTGTGTCGGTAGTGGCGATGGTACAGATCGTTGGAGTTAGGTCCGACTGTCTCTATCGGTCGAGGCATGTGCGCTGTAGCTGGGCACGCGGTGAGGATTGCGTAACCAGGAGATACTGAATGGCATCGACTGATCCGGGCTCCGAAGAAACGACCACAATCGGAGCACTCGTCCCTTTGACTCGCCCCGGCTGGGTTGAGGCAGGCAGACATTTGCTTGCGGGCCTTCAGCTAGCTGTCAGCGAAATCAATAGCGCTGGTGGCGTCGGCGGCAAGGCGCTTGAGCTGCTCGTGCGAGACACTGCAGCCGATCCACAGAAGGCCGTCGCGGCAGTGGATGAACTGGCCCGTTTGGGCGTGGTAGCGATAGCGGGAGAGTATCACAGTGTCGTTGCTCGCGCGGCGGCTGTCAGGGCCGACGAGCTCGGACTCCCTTTTCTCTGTTCGTCGGCGGTACTCGACAGGCTAACGGATCAAGCAACCAAGTGGGTCGCACGTCTTGCCCCGCCGCAGTCTCGCGGCTGGCAAACATATGCCGACTTCCTGTCGCGCGCTGGTCACGATCGGATCGCCGTTGCATCGCAGCAGAGCGTCTACTGGGCATCTGGCGTTCACATTCTGCGTGATCACCTTGAAGCCAACGGCGCGACGTTATCGGACATCAGCATGAGCTCGCTGGACCCGTCAATGTTGTGCGACCAACTCATCCACCATCGCGCGACAGTGCTTCTTCTTCTTGTAGGCCAGCCAGAGCCAGCAATCTCAATCGTCAAGTCAGTTCGCAATGACGGTCGCCTGTCCACGATCAAGATCGGCGCTCCAGCTGGGCAACCAGAATTCGCTGAATGGGCCACATTGCTAGGCGAAGATAGCGCTGCGATCCCCTTCCTGCGCTATCGACCCGGACACCTCGACCCGCTAGGCTCACGCGTCGAAAGGGCCCTGCGGGAGAAGTTGGGCGAGGCGCCCTCCTTCGTTGCTCTGGAAGGATACGACACGATCGTCGTCCTTGCTCAGGCAATACGGTCCTACGGCACTGACCGGAACAGCATCGCAGAGTCATGGCCGCGGATAGAGGTTGCCGGCACCCGTGGCCACATCCAGTTCTTTCGCACACCAGCTACGACCGTTTGGCAGTGGACTGGTGTGCCGATTCAAATCGCCGAAAGAACACCGGGCAACCCGGCGCAAATCAGGGGTGTTGACGATGCCAGGTGAGGCGGATGTGGCTGGCGGGAGTTCGCGGCGCAGCAGCGCCGTCACTTTTGGGGCCATCCAATGGCTTGGAGCATTCTCCACGCTGTGGCCGGCGGCTCCGAGAAATCTGGGCATGATGGATTGTTCCATGCAGCCGCTTCCGCGGGAAGCCTTCACGTCGACCTCTTGCTCGGCGCGGCGCGCTGCTCTCTCCCTTGGCAAGTGATCCTTCGGGATCAGCCTGACATTAGCATTGGTCTTTCCGAATGAAAGGAACATCAGCGCTCAATTGAAGTTCGGGCGCCGATGGGATCCGACCATTCGATCCCGAAAGGACACTCAATGACCAACGATCTCTCACGCAATCAGGAACGGCGAGGTACAGCTCGGATCGCGAGCTGGGCCGTGGTCGTGATCGCCCTGGTTTTTCTAGGCCTTCTCGCCTTCTTTATATTCGCACCCTTGTCAAACGCTTCGCGGCAACCGACACCGCAGGTTGCCCCCGAGCAGAACCAAGGCGGCAACGCACCCGGGCCCGCTTCGCCTGCCGCGGGCTGACAAGAAACGCCCGCCGCATCGCCAGACCGGTGAACCCAAGCCGCAAACCGGGATCACCTTCACACCTGTTCCAGTCCCCCGCATCGGCTTCGTCCACACGTGGCCTAACCGATCAAACGGTGCGCATCGACGCGAGTCAGCTTTGGAGGGATGGCCCCTACGAACCCGGGGGACAGACCGGAACAAAGACACCCCTGCCTCGTTGGCTTCGTGAAGGGACGTGTTTCAGGCATACAGGAATAGCAAAATGAAGGTCTTGATTCTGAGCGCTTTGGCTCTTTCGCTTGCGGCTCCGGTGGTCGCTTCTGCTGCCGAGGCTGACGTGGTGGTTTCAACACATCACCGACATCACCATGGTGCCACCGTCATATACAATGACGAAGGTGGCCGTCTTCACCACCGACATCACGGCCAGGAAGCATTCTATGACAACGGCCATCGCTCGTGGCGCCATCGGCATCACCGCCGTGATACCGTCGTCATCACTCGCTCGATGCACCGTCACCACCACAATCGGCCCGTCGTTATCCAGCAGGAGGACTGATCGCTCTTTGGTCCGGCTCCATGCGTCTAACGCGGGAGCCGGATTGACTGCGCTTACCCATTCAGCAGGCGTGTCATGCAGTTGTCGAAGAGCATCTGGGAAGAGGCCCGCATAGTTAAGTCCGGGTACACGACCAAGCAGGAACTCGGCGGCGGCATCCTGCCCCGCTGGTGGCTAGGTCGAGCGCGCCGGCAGACCTCGCCCGCATCGAAGGTGCGTCAAGCTTTTTGTGCCGCCGGCCCAAGTCTTGCGCCCTTTTGATGCGTTACCGGATCGAGGCGCTGGAGAGTTGTTTGAACAACTTTCAAGCGCAGCCCGTCGCCGCTGGTCAATCTTGGGCAAGTCGGTGTAGAACGTCGCGCGGTGCGTCGTTGAGCGCCTGTGTGAAGGTCTGGTTTTCTGCCGTACAAACTTATTGCGTCCGGCTCGTCCAAGCCGCGAAGAAACTCATCGACGCCCCCGGTCGGCGGGCTTGCCAGTTTCGGGGTGGCAAGTCGAGGATCGGAGCGGGCTCCTTCTCCAGGGGGTCATGCTCAGGCACCTCATGCCATAAGGGTTGACGCAAGTCCCGCTGATCGACTTGCCGACCGCATACTGGACAATTGTGGAAATGGTTGTGCTCGTCCGCGAGTTCAGACTTGGGCATCTTGCTCGTCATGTGCGGCCAGACTGTACTCGTAGACGGCGGCTTGCTCTTCATCAACCACACGGAACCAATGTTCCTGCAGTGCCCTTAGGGACACTCTTTGCCCGGCAGCCTGTTCGGCTGCTTTCATCGGATCGTCCTCCACGACGACGCCAGACGACACGACGGTGTCACCGTAGATCTCTTCCACCTGGTACCTTGCCATCTTGGCCTCAGCGAGCCTTTGAGTTCTTCGCTCCGCGTTCCAGCGTGCCGCGGTTATTACCGTTTTGCTTAATGAGGTCGCGGACCTGCTGGGCCGTAATCGCGGCTTTCTCAGCGAGATATCGCACCTCGTAGTCTTCTTCGACCGAGACGCGGTTCCGATCCCGAGAGTCTCTCTTGCTCTTGTCGTCTGCCATCTTCGTTCCTCCACTCCTGAGGGGGCAACGTGGTTCGCTTCGCTTTGTTGCACAGCATGCCGCTTCGCCTCGGCGGGCTGAGTCCGGCGCGGGGCTGAACTCGGGAAGGGGCTGGCCAACTAGCCGTCAATGCTCGCCGTGAGCCCATCGGCAGCAATGGCATACTTCCCCGCGATAAAGCCCGGGTTCTCTGGTACCGTCGACGGCGACTTCAAACGGCAGAATTTTGGAGCCGGTATAAAAGGAAACACCCTCCCAGGGCCATGAAGTCCATGACAGTTTCCCGAAGTCTAGTTTGAGAGGAAGTATTCCGATAACGCAACCGGCGAACTCGTGCGCGCGCTGGCGATCGCGAGCTGTGAGCCCAACGACAGATGGCGACCGTTACGACCGCCTGCCCGCATCCTGGCGCCGGCCGACTGCCTGCGCAGGCTGGGCCTGAGCAGGGTGGCGATCTGAAGCCGTTGCGTCCGAAGTTCCCCCTCAGGGCCAACAGGAACTGCGGGAAAAAGTTCGCTGATCTGCAGCTAGGCGCATTTCTTGAATTCGACAACGTCGACTCCGAGGCGGAACGCCTGCCCGTCCGCGTATGAGCGAGCGTACTCTTCAGATTCGAAAGTGAACGTGATGGCGCTGCCATAGGCGGTTACACGCACGGTCCATTTCTTCTCGCGGATAATTTCAACGGCATGCTGCTCATGCGGAGCCATGCTCTCCTCCCAGAACGTTGAGGCAGCATCTATAGCGTCGTGAAATTCATTTGAATGCAAATAATTCGACATGTGGCGTGTCAAAATTCCGGAGCCACGCCGGAGCGATTAGGCCGTTATGGCCTTGAGCTGTTCGAGATGCTCCATGGCCAGCTTGTGCAGCGTTTCGGCCGTCTCTTCCGGGGTCCATCCCTGGCCGATGGAGGTGGCGACAAGGGCCGCGAAGGCGGATTCCAGAGCGACCTCGCAATTGACAGGACGGTCCGGGCTGGTCTCGGCTAGGATGGGCGGAGCAACTTCTGGGGTTTTTGTCATGCACAGCAATCCGCGCGGCGAAAAAAGGTTCCAAGTGAGGCAGAGCGGTTATTGGCAATCCGGCGGCGTTTAGAAAGCTGCTGAAGGGGCTCGCCGCCCAGCCCTAGGCTGCCTCCAAGTTGCAAAGGCGCGCGGCCGTTCTTAACGGCGCGGTAACCATGACTCACGAGCAAGCAGACTGCGAATGAACGAACCGGATTGGCGGTGGTTGTACCCGCTTTCAACAGGGACCATGTCTTGCTCGCGACCGCCTTCGCCTTGCTGATCTCCTTCTCGGTCAGCCTTGCCCTGCTTTCCTGGGCGACGCCTACCACCACGCAATCGAGATCCACCGACCTGGAACGGTCCATCGAGGGGTGGCAACTACGTCCAACAAGGACCCACTGAGAGACCGACCACCAGATATGCGGCTCCACGGCGTCGGCGGGCGCCCGAGCGGACCGCTGCCCCGCGGACCTGCAACTATAAATCGCTTGCCGCGTTGATGCTCGTACAACGAGCGAAGGAACGCCTCATGTGGTTCTTTACGGCCGTACTTCTGGGGTTCGTCGTGGCTATCTCGCTCGGGTGGGCTGTGGGCCGTATTGCGCGGTGAGACCCCGGGCTACTCACCAAACAACTGGTAAGGCATTGCCAGATTAGCAGAAGGCACCGCCTCGACCTTTTGGCGCGTACGCGCGTGAGGCAATCGAGAGCGCCTACGCGCCTGGCTCGTTTGGTGCGGATGTTGCTGGTTGAGCAGCATGGAAAGGGCGGTGATGGCCTGAGGCAAAGCAAAACGGCTTCGTGATGATACTTTCTAGGACACCCTCGGCGCCCCAATGCCAGGAACACTGTCCCCGCTTATATAGACAACCGGGATCATCGCATTGGATTGCTGCACATGCCGGGCAACTTCCCAACCGGATTGTCCATCACCCAGCCGGATGTCCGAGATAAGAGCGCTGATCAAGTCCGGGTCGGAATCGAAGACAGATCTTACGTGGCGCTACTCATACCAGCAGACGGGAAGCCAGCTTCTTCGAGACCTTCTTCTAGATCGAGCAGTACCATTGGCTCCTCTTCAACGTCAGAACCGACCCGTTTGTCGTCTTCGCTTCGCTAGCTTTATGCTCCGCATCGATGACGACGCGAGATTCCCGGTCAGTCCGTTCGTGCTTTAGCTTGTCGATCTTGCGACGCATATCGGTCCCTTAAAAATCGTCACCCGCGCCCACGGGCGCCCAACCAGTTATGGTCATCTAGGTTCCAAACGATGGCGCCGGACGCCTTTGCCGATGCAGTGGGCCCGCCTCACTGGCGAGGGAAGCGGGCCCGGCCAAGTATTGGGGACCTGACCAGCAGCACGGGAGCTGCCGCCTCTCGAACCAGCCGACGAATATCAGGTTCCCACATGTTGCATAAAAGGCAGCGGCTTGGCCCGCGGCAGATGGGGAAGGCGCCGCAGCAGGATAAGCGTCAGGCTCCGGGATGTCCCGACACATGTTCCAGAAACGAGCTCGGTGGCCGCATTGCCGTGAACTGGGCCGCGGCTGCGCATGTTCAGGAGGTCGCCTGCGGCACCAATCTCATGCACCGCAGGGTTGGCAGTTACGCACGTGTCGAAGCTCGGGTCCAGCGGCCGCACTCAGGCTGCGGGATGTTATCGACATCGAGCGCAACGCGATCAGGATGGAAACTCATGTCGCGCGACGGGCGGCATCATCCGCCCTGCAACATTACTATGACGGTCTGGTGTGGCCAGAGGGTTGACCAGGAGTCCTCAGAAAGACGCTCAAGCATTTCTCGGCCGAAAATAAAAAAGGCCCGCCACCTTTCAGCAGCGGGCGAGACAAACACCATGGGAATACGCACTGAGAATGGAGAACAGTGCAACTGCCGAAGTGCTTCGACCCCCACAATGTTCCAGGAGAGATCAGAAATCGCTGCCCCCCTGGCAACATCGCAGGCTTCTCGCTGGTGAGAGAAGCCTACCCTTTGGTAAAGCGACTGCAGGTGAACGTCGTAACGGCCTTAATCCAAGCCCGTCCGGGCCAGCTGGGCTATGCAGTGCCGAGACTATAGGGTCAGGTCCTTCTCGAGCAGACGATTGAACAGCCCAGTTTATTCCTCCCGAGATGAAATGGCTAAGCAAGTCGGATTTCAGGCAGAAATGTCCCGGCCTCTTAGTGCATTCGAATGCTTCACGAGTGCCTAAGAGAGCGCATAACCTCTTAGCCGGCGAGAGGACGCGGCCCCCCGCTAATCTCGCTGGCTAGGCTCGGCGTCTTCAGGCAACTCTCCTTCTGGGCGCCGAGCCGACGAAACTCTGCTTGCCAGCCCCGCAGTCAATCGGCCATCGATCGCCCTCATCTCGGGGATATTTCAGCGGACGTCGAATGTTCGATCGGTTAGTCGGAGCATCCGCACGGTCGGCCAAACCGAACCAGACACGGGGTCCAGCTGATTGGCCGGAGAAGTTCGACGCCGCTACGGGCAATTTGGCACGATACCATCTTTCGCGACACTGAAGCTCGGGATTGTCCGCACAGGCATTGCACTGGGCTGAACTTGGCCGCGCACCCGCTTCTCATAGTCGCACAAATGAAGGCACTGGAGCGTAATGGGCGCGGAGCCTCGCCGAGGGCTGGTGTTGCGCTTTTCACGCGTGCGAGAGTGGTTGACGCTGTCTCCTGTAATGGATCATCAGGGCCAGAGCGAGGAACAAACGCCGAGCCCTCCAGTTCGGTCGGCGATGGCGCTCTACTATTTCGACTTCGACGACAACGGAACGATATTCCCTGACGATGAGGGAACGGAATGCCAAGACCTTGCCGCGGTCAAATATGAGGCGATCAAAGCTTTGGCGGAGATGACCAAAGACGCCCTTCCAGACGGTGATCACCACAAATTGGCGATCGTCGTACGAGACGAGGGCGGCGATCTTGCCTTCGAGCAAGCATCGTTTTCAACGTCGAGGAGGAGCGGGACTCATCATCGTCGCGATCCTCCCCGGACAGCCACGCCTAATCCATGCGCCTGCGCTCGGTCGTGTGACCGTCATCCTGTCCTGTGACGCCGACGGCCCTGCGGCCGCCGCCGGCTAGTTCATCATCCAGAATGAGCATATCGGTCTTGTAGTTCAGAAATGGGTGCGAAAAGTTCCTGCAAGCGCACCTCGTCCTACACAATCTTGATCTCATGACGGTTCTGTTTTCGCGAGAGCACGGCAGATCTCCGGGCTCCGCGCCTGCTCGGCAGCCCTGAGGCAACGCGCCAACTGCCCTGCCCTGGCGAAGTCCTACCCTTCGCTCGCGGGTCTCTGCGAAGGGCAAGACCAGCTTTGATTTCCGCGAGCCGCTGTCTCACATGGTACTCAAATCACCCCGAGGCCGCGCACCCGAATCCTGCCAAAGTGCCAAAGTATTGGCCCGCGCCTTCCTGAGGAGTCGCGGGCCGACCAAGATTGGGTCTTTGGTCAGCGGCGGATTCTGATAGGGAATCGGCCGCCGTGGCTCAATTCGCTCCGCGCAGGAAAGTTCCGCAGGCCGCCAGCGGGCTTGATTGGCGGAATGCCACGGTCTTGTTTGTGTCAGCCGGTTGGTCACGATCATGGCCGGAGATGTCGTGCTCACAAGGCAGACAGGCGTGCAGGTTTGCTCAGAACGCGTCCCTCGTAAGTCTTCCTCACGGGCTGCAGCGGGGGGGTCCTCAATGCGGAGAGAAACTGCGGGCGGGTGGCTGCGGTAGTCCGCAAGTGCTGGCATCGGCCGACGAGAGCTGACGGAGTGGGTCCCACGATGGGAAATAGAAATCATCCGCATGCGACCTCGAATGTGGAGAGCGGCCGATCTAGGATCCACCTGTTGCGGTCCGGGCTCACCGGTGCGGGCGATCCTCCGCGATAACGTTGTAGAGAACACAGCACGCCAACAACGAGACGACACCGCCCAGGAGATCATTCCCCGTGAGACCAGAAAAATAGACGAATTCAAAGGCTGACACGATCGTCCTCTCAATTGGAAATCCACCAAGTAGAACCGTTAGCAAGCTCTGATGTTCCGCTCCCGCGTGGCACTTCTGGCCGTCGTCCACGGCGAGACGGCATGCCCCGTGTCAACCCGTTTCGACTTGCTTCGACCGAAGCCGGAATCATTGCCGGCGCGGCAAAGCCGTTTTGGCGATCGTCGGACGGCGGCCTCGGCGCAATGTCTAGCCCGGATGATGGCCCGTTGAGGCAAAGTTGTCCGGACTTGTGGAAGGCCTGACGCAGCACGGTTTGAGAAAGGCGCGGGGCTTTTATCTCGCGGAGGCAGAGGCCCCCCACCACCCCATGCGGATCGTGGTTGCAAGCAATTATGCTGCACTGCAGCTACCAACCTGGAAACACGGCGTTCCGCTTGTTGGACCCGCCCGCCAAAGGATACCGACATGAGAAGTCTCGCCGATACCATTGCACGCTTGGCAGCTCGGCGAAAACAGATGGATGGCGTCTTGAATGGTCCTGACGAAAACGAGCGCATTTCCGAACTCCAGGTGTTCGGGTCAAACCCCGGAAAGTTGCGGGCCTGGACATACCGCCCCAAGGACCTTGCGGCGAAGGCCCCTCTGGTGATTGTCCTGCATGGCTGTACACAGTCGGCTGCATCCTATGACCGCGGCGCCGGCTGGTCGAGGACGGCAGATCGCATGGGCTTTGCCGTCCTCTTTCCAGAACAGCAGCGCAGCAACAATGCCAATCTTTGTTTCAACTGGTTTGTCCCGGCCGACACCCGACGGGGCTCCGGTGAGGCGCTTTCGATCCGCCAAATGATAGAGGCCGTGGTCACCGCTCACGACATCGACCGCACCAGGATTTTTATCACCGGACTCTCCGCCGGCGGGGCAATGGCCGCCGCTATGCTGGCGACTTACCCTGAAGTCTTTGCGGCCGGGGCCATCGTAGCCGGTCTACCCTATGGCAGCGCCAACAACCTGGCGGAGGCTTTCGACCGCATGCGAGGTCAAGGCGCCCCCACCGCAAGGCGATTGGCGACGACCGTCCAGCAAGCTTCCGGTCACTGCGGACCATGGCCGAAACTCTCCGTGTGGCATGGAAGCGCCGACACAACAGTCAGTCCGATCAACTCCGATCAGCTCGTCGGGCAGTGGCTCACATTGTTCGGGCAAAGTAGAGGGCAATGCGAGACACAGGTGCATCAGGGCTACCGCCGCGATGTCTGGAAGAACGCCGCAAATGAGGAAGTCATCGAGTCGTACCTGATCTCGGGCATGGCGCACGGGACACCCGTGGACTCCGCGGACGGATTGAGTCAGGCTGGATCCTTTATGATCGACACTGGCATATCGTCCACCTCGCTCATCTCCCGATTCTGGGGACTTGAAGATGCGGGCTCTGCGGGCCCCTCCCCAGATGCGCGTTTACCGGCAACGTCGGTTGGACACTCCCCTTTGGTGGTCGCGCACGCGCCCTTCGAACCACGCAGCGGTCCAACGGCTTTGCCTGGTCAGCATATCGAAAGCGCCCTTCGCGCTGCCGGCTTGATGAAATAGTTCACGGCCAGACTTGTTGATAAACGTTCGTCTAGCGGGGCCCGGCCTGCCATGTCGCTATGGGAAAATGGGCTGAGATCAACGAGCGTCTCAGGCACCCTTGGCTGTCGAAAGGGCAGCCGTGCCCGGGATGCTTATGTTGATTTTCAAACCGTCCGATGTCCAATCCCGCAGGATCTCACCCTGAAGCTGCTTCTGGACAATTGCATTGACCATGGTCGTTCCGAAGCCGGGCTCCCCTGGCGGAGATCCAGCTTTACGTCTGCCGCTTTCTTCCCACCGCAGGTAAAAGCCGCCATGATGGCCGGCCGCCTGCCAGCTGACCTGCAGCCGCCCCGTATCCTGGGCGAGAGCTCCATGGGTGGCGGCGTTGACGATCAATTCATGGGCGACGAGAGCCAGTGGTTGAACGACCACCGCTGGGATCAGAACTTCAGGACCAGTCATTGCTGTCCTGCCAGACGCGAAATGGGCGACCTGCCTGGAGACGATTTCGTCCAGCGGCACATCGCGCCAGCCGCGCTCGGCCAATAGGGCGTGCGCGACCGCCAAAGCCTGGACCCGGCGTTGAACGGCCGCTGCATAGAGCGGTGCACTGTCTGCCTTGCTCAGCCGAACGATACCATCGACAACCGCTAGAACGTTCTTTGCGCGATGATCGACCTCCATGAGGAGGCGGTGCTCCGACGCCTCCAGGCTCTGGATCATACGATGTTTGGTTACGTCGATCTGCGAGGCGAAGTAGTAGAGGAGGCCGCCTTCATCGTCCTTGATGGGGCTCAGATGGAGCTGGTTCCAGAACGGCGAACCGTCCTTGCGGAAGTTCAGTATCTCTACATTCGCCTCGCGTTGACGCTCTATCGCCGCTCGAATTTCCGCAACGGCCGTAGGCGATGTTCCCTCCCCTTGTAGGAAGCGGCAATTTCGACCCAGGACTTCATCGGATGTAAAGCCGGTCAGATCCAGGAAGGCCCTGTTGGCCAGCACGATGGGATTGTCAGCCTGCCGAGCATCGGTGATGACGATGGGCATGCGCGTGCGCTCGAACGCCGCCGACGCCAACTCCTTGCGATCCGCCCATGCGGTGGTGGCTGCCGCCGC
Organism: Mesorhizobium sp. CO1-1-11; assembly: GCF_020164995.1. Lineage (NCBI taxonomy): Bacteria > Pseudomonadati > Pseudomonadota > Alphaproteobacteria > Hyphomicrobiales > Phyllobacteriaceae > Mesorhizobium > Mesorhizobium sp. CO1-1-11. Next base: position 84,248 of record NZ_JAIUHE010000012.1, on the reverse strand, counting down.
CGGGGGATCGCCATGGAGGGCTGACGATGATTTGGCGTGGTCAGGCACTCTTTGCTCACTTGATAGAGGGCTCACTTGATAGAGGTCAGCCATAACGCCCGACTTCCTACAAGGTTTCCAATGTGATGTTTTCGAACCGGGCTGGTTACCGCAGTAAAGCCGCGCATCGGTTCTTCGAAATATTGGTTGAGACGAGGCACACGGCGCTTGTGCCGCAGCTGAATTGTGCAGCCTACCGGGCAGACCAAGCATCGCCGGCGTGTGTCAGGAGGATAGCTATGTTGGTCGACAGCTTGACCTATAGCTTCCCATCGAAGGTGAGCCGATCAAAAGGTCGCCACAAAGGCGCGGCCGCAAACACGAACAGATGAGCGCCAACGCGCAGCACAGCCGTCAGCGCAGGACGCTCCGACTCAATCAATGGGCCATTCCGTTCGCCACTTCCCGTCGACGCCTTGAACCAATACCTCGGCACCGTAGCCAGTGGCCGAGACACTGCTGGCTGCCTTGACAGCCGCACGCACGGCCTCCGTATACGCTGAATAGGGATAGTCCTTGCCGTCAAACCGGACCAGCCATTGGTCACCGGTCTTTGAAATGAAGTACCTGACATGCCCCATGGCCCGCCCCCGGTGGTCACTTAGAAATCACGATGTTCACTGGCTTTGCAACAAGCATCGCAAAATGCGGTAGTTCCCATTCAGCCGAACGGCGCGGCGTTCGAACGTGGCCAACCAGTTCTCATTTTATCGCCGTGACCCTGCCCGCCATGTCCAGTCGACAATCGACCTCGGCCTGCCGAACCTCGACGCCCCCTTGCCCTGCATAATCTATTTGCACCTTGATTGGTGCCGTGAGTGTACCCCCACGTCGATGCAACAACCCTGCGCTTAAGGCCCTGACGCGGACGGCGCCAAGCGGTGTAGCGGCGGATGTGATCGCGGAGCGGCAGGCTTGCACAACAGCAGCTGGTATACCGGGCTTCGATCTCAGGGGTCTCTGAGGCTTGACAGGATAGCCGTCGGTGAAGCGGCCTTCAGCAGATATGGATGGCTTAAGAATCGGTGGCAAGACAATCGATTGCTTACCACTCCTGGCGGCCGCAGCGGCGGTGGGCCCAGCCGTTCCTTCGGGTGTGGTGGCTGGACTGCCGCTGCCGGTAGGCGACCCGTCGTCGGCCGCCGGATCATCGCCCGTACCAATACTGGTCGAAACGCTTGCGCCTGCGTCGCCGACATTGCCGCTGGCACCAACGCCAACGCCGACTGCTCCCTTGCCCGCGCCAACCGAAGCTCCGACATGTGATCCCCCTGCATCGCCGACCCTCGCTCCCACCCCGACCGAAGCGCCTTGCGAACCGGCGTTTACTCCGGCGCCGACTCCGATTCCGCCGACGCTGGCGCCTACCCCTTTGTCGAGAGCGCAGGCAGGTCCGATTTCAATCCCGATCATCAGGGCGGCGGCGACGTACTGTTTCATTGCTATGTTGACCTCGGCATATATTCGGCTCCACGGTCTGTTCACTGGCGCGGGTCGAGCCCTTTCGGTGGTCGGGTCGGCAGCAATGCGAGGGGAAGAGAGAGCGGGGCCAAGACAGCAGCCTGTTTCTGTTTTTCTCGCGAGCCCGGTTTGCGCCTCGGTTCAACACCTGATCTGGGTGGTGCACGTGCAACCACACCTGCCGGCTTATGGATCATTCGCGAGTGCGCTGCAGCCGCAGGCCGGTTCCTGGTCGCGAGGTCGTCGATTGCCTCGCGCGCGGCACTCAGGCTCAGAGCCAGACCGGTCGCCCGTTCACGTTCTTCTTCCAGCGCCGCGCTTAACCCTACCGAGGTCCGGTTTGCAGCGTCGCGCTCCTTGCGAACGACGTCGAGGTCACGGGCAGCTGAATCGGCTCGGTTGCGTTCCAGCTCGAGCGCTTCTCCAGTTTGCCGTAGACCTGCTTCGGCCGCCTCACGGTTGTTATTGGCGTTGGCCAGCTCGACCGCGGCCGCATTTGCGGCTGTCTTGAGGGCCTCGATGGTTCGGTGAGCCGTTGTGAGCTCTTGTCCCAAGAGCTCAACCTTGTGCCGTTCGTCGTCAAGAGCTTGCGTCACCGCAGTCTCGGGGACGTCCTTGGAGGGCTGGGCTGCACCGGCGGCGGGCTTGTCACCGCCCCAGAGAGTGGCTTCGGCCCTGAAGCTTTCGATGGCCCGTTGCGCCGTCTGCAGATCGAGCGAAAGGGCTTCGTCCTTTCGCTGCTGCTCTTTTAGAGCTTGTGCTTGCTTGGCTAGCTCCGCTCGCGCGGCAGCCAATTCGCGTCGTAACATCTCCTGATTTTCGCCTGGCGGCGTTTGTGCCTCTGCGTCGGGTGCCTGTGCTTCGCTGGGCACCAGCTCTCCAACTGCGTGGGATCCGAATGCCCTTGCCGGTGCCTTGCCCGGCTCTTTGCCGACATCGACGTGTTCCGTAAATGCATCGGACGAACTGTCGCTGGCTGGGAGAGGCGCTGAGGCGTCAGGCGCCCGCTGACTGTGTGCGGGAGATGCGAACAGCAAAACAAGGCATAACGGAAAGAGGGTGACGATGGCCTCGGCCCGCCTTCCGCGCGTCTCGTGCGGCAAAAAAGAAGTCCATCGTCCAATCGAGCTGAACGCATCGAGGAGACAATTCGCCCTCGTGCTCTGCACATGACCCATCGCTGAACCTCGAGACTGCGGCCTCACCGCATTGCATCTCCACCTGTCGAAATTTCCGGTGCCGAGCAAAAGCGCGAAGCGAGCGAAACACCACCGCGCGCGCCAAAGCATCAGTTGGAACCTAACTGGTGGTTCCTCAGTTGCCATCATTCGATCGAACGGGAGATTGGTCCTATAAATGCCTGCCTCGCTTGGCATTCCCCTTGGCGCCCGTCCATCCAGGCGGAAAAATCAACGATCGCAATCCCACATCGCCTGGCGATCTCGTCGCGTGGATATGTGACGCAATCACCTTCGGCGGCAATCCGCTTCACCCGGGCTCGAACGGCAGGAACTGAACACGCAGGTCGCATATAGCTGGCGAGACCCGCCGTCCGTCCGGTACCGTAGTCGCGTATCGCCGAAAGTCGTGCTGACCTGCCGGCCCGGAACTGCGTTGCAAGCTGGACGTTACGAAATTGCTGCAGCTTGGCTGCTCAGGACCTTTGATGTTCAATTTCGTCTTTGCCACCGGCATTGAAAACAGCGCTCCCACGATCAATGGAGGACGGGAGCGGGTCGACGAAATGGAGAAATGTCGCTTCTACCAGCAATGGCGCACCGACTTCGAGCTGCTCCAGGAACTGGATCTTCGCTTTCTCCGCTACGGGCCTCCAATTCACAAGACCTGGTTGGGCGACGGACACTATGACTGGACCTTCGCCGATGAGACCTTCGCTGACCTGAAGGCCAGGGATGTTCTTCCGATCGTCGACCTCTGCCATTTCGGCGTTCCAGACTGGGTGGGCAATTTCCAGAACCCGGATTTTCCGCGGCTGTTTGAACGTTACGCGCACGACTTCGCAACCCGCTTTCCTTGGATCCAGCTCTACACGCCGGTCAATGAGATGTTCATCTGCGCCACCTTTTCAGCGCGCTGGGGTTGGTGGAACGAGCAACTGAGCACCGATACGGCCTTCGTCACCGCCCTCAAGCATATCGTGAAGGGCAACGTGGTGGCGATGCGGGCAATCCTGCAAGTGAGGCCCGACGCTATCTTCATTCAAAGTGAATCCTCGGAATACTTCCACGCCGACTCCCCCGAGGCCATCGGCAAGGCGGAGCGCTTCAATAGCCAGCGTTTCCTATCGCTCGACCTCAATTACGGGCATGACGTCGACGCGCGCACTTATCGCTACCTGCTCGAAAACGGGATGACCGCGCAGGAGTACAGCTTTTTCCTGGAAAACCATTTGCGCAGGCATTGCGTGATGGGCACTGACTATTACCAGACCAACGAGCACCGGGTTTGGGCGGACGGAACCACGTCGGCTTCCGGCGAGGTGTTCGGCTATGACGAAATTACGCGCCAGTATTTCAACCGTTACCGCCTGCCTGTGATGCATACAGAGACAAACATCCGCGAAGGGCCGAACGGGGACGAAGCCGTTTACTGGTTGTGGAAGGAGTGGGCCAACGTGCTTAGGATCCGCAACGATGGTATACCTATCGTGGGCTTCACTTGGTACTCGCTGACCGATCAGGTGGACTGGGATAGCGCCCTGCGCGAGAACAACGGAAGGGTCAATGCGGTCGGCCTCTATGATCTGGACCGCAACCCCAGGGCGGTGGGAACCGCATACAAGGCGCTCATCGCCAACTGGAACAAGCTGCTCGCCACCCAAAGTGTCTGCCTCGCTTTGCCCATCTTTTTGCCGTCCGAGCAGGACGACCCAAGTGTTCGCGCGCAGCAGGACTATGCGGGGGGCCTTTTGCATGTGGACCGGATCGCCGAAGCTGGGGCCGAACCGCTGGAACCCTCCAAGGACAAGGTGAAACCCGATGCGCCTGGCTGACAAGAGCGCGATTGTGACTGGCGCCGCAAGCGGCATTGGGCTGGCCATCGCGACCCGCTTAGGCGCCGAAGGCGCCCGCGTTATCATCGCCGACCTGGATGGAGGCAGTGCGCAGGCGGCCGCACAGGCAGTCCGAAAAGCCGGCGCGCCGGACACCGCCGTCTCGGTTTGCGACGTTTCAGACGAGATTGCCGTCGGGCAGTGCTGTGGACTGGCCCTCGCGCGATTTGGCAGGTTGGACATCGTCGTCAACAACGCCGGCCTGATAATGTTCAAGCCCATCGAGGCGTTCACCAGCGCCGACTGGCTGAAGGTGCTGAGTGTTGACTTGCTGGGGGCAGTCCATTTCACGCGTGAGGCATTCGCGCACATGACCCATGGCGGGTCGATCGTGAACATCTCGAGCGTGCACGCGCTTGAAACGACGCCGCATGTCGCCCCCTACGCAGCGGCGAAAGCGGCGCTACTGTCGCTCACCCGGTCCACTGCGATCGAAGGCCGGGCGCGTGGCATACGCGCCAATGCTATCCTGCCTGGGGCCATCGACACACCGATGCTCTGGGAAAATCCGAACATCAAGTCAGGCGTCGAATCTATCAGCCCGGAAGATGTCGGCAAGCCGGAGCAGATTGCCGCGGCCGCCGCTTTCCTGGCTTCAGACGACGCCGCCTTTGTCAACGGCGCGGCGCTCAACGTGGATGGCGGCCGGTTGGCACGGCTCTAGACGTGCAAGCGGTTTGCTGCGGCACTGCGAAGGCCAAGTCGCGCATGGATCACCCGCACCGGCGTCGACAGCGCGCGCGTCGACAGGGAACGGTCCCGCGCTCGGGGGCTGGAAAACAATCACATTGCCACTGGTTCGGCTGGAGAAAGGCTCGAGAATTTGCATCAGGCTGGACGGCCCCGATTCCACCGCGCGAGCGCTCCGGCGGGCATCTCCGGACAGCGGCGGCGATGCGGACCAATGCGGCGAAGGCGATCACGAGAGGCGCGACGGGCGGCATGGATGAGGACGACCGGGCTCTGCAGTCGACCGCGAGCGCCCTCGTTAGGAGTCTCGCCGGCCGAACCAACTTGTCGCCGACCATCAGCGGCCATTCGATTGCTTTGAGGGTGCCGCCCCTAGCCGCCGCCTCGTTCCGCGATACTTGGAGAATCGGAGTGCACAAGGTGAGACCGCGATGTCCGATGGAATCCTGCGCTGTCCCGAGCGGCCGACCGAGTGCCTCTCGAAATATTGGAAACCCGATCTAGATCACTCAGTCCGGGGGAGATCTGGCCGTGCTTTACACGCACTGCTGGTAGCGCTACCACTTCAGATGGAGGGGCGCGGCAAGACCAGAGGCTGCGTATGTAAGTGGACGTCTTCCTGCAGGCGTCTCATCGCCGGGAGGTAATCGATGGCGTCCGTTGCGATCCGCGATGTCTATAAGTCCTTCGGCGCCGCCGAGATTCTCCATGGCGTCGGCATCGACATAGAAGATGGCGAGTTCGTCACGCTCGTCGGCCCGTCGGGCTGTGGGAAGTCGACGCTGTTGCGCATGATCGCGGGGCTAGAGGGCATCACGCGCGGCGAGATCGCCATTGGTGGGCGCGTTGTCAACGCGGTCGCCCCCAAGGAGCGCGACATTGCCATGGTGTTCCAGAACTACGCGCTCTATCCACATATGACGGTGCGAGAGAATATGGCGTTCTCCCTGATGTTGAAGCGTGCCTCGAAGCAGGAGAGCGATGCCAAGGTTGCACGTGCCGCGGAAATTCTCAACCTCACGCCGCTTCTGTCGCGCTATCCCCGGCAGCTTTCGGGCGGGCAGCGGCAGCGCGTGGCGATGGGCCGGGCGATCGTTCGCGACCCGCAGGTGTTCTTGTTTGACGAGCCCCTCTCCAATCTCGATGCCAAGCTGCGCGTACAGATGCGCGCTGAGATCAAGGAACTCCACCAGCGCCTGAAGACCACGACTGTCTATGTCACTCACGACCAGATCGAGGCGATGACGATGGCCGACAAGATCGTCGTCATGCATGACGGCAATGTGGAGCAGATCGGGCGCCCGCTCGATCTTTATGACCGCCCGGACAATCTTTTCGTCGCGATGTTCATCGGCTCTCCAGCCATGAACATGCTGACAGGGCGCATTGGTGCCAGTGGCTTTGAAGGCAGCGGCGGCGTCGCCGTACACTTGCCGCGGACGCCGAAAGGCCTGAGTGGAGGTCCAGTAGTGCTTGGCATCCGGCCAGAGCATCTGCGCCTCTGCGACCAAGGCTTTCCCGTCACCATCTCCGTCATCGAACCGACCGGGTCGGAGTTGCAGATCATCGGCCGCGCGCCCGGTGGCGAAGAGATCGTCGCGAATTTTCGGGAGCGCCACCCGTTCCAGCCGGGCCAAACTGTCAGGCTCGCCGCCGAGCCAGGCCTGGTCCATCTCTTTGACGCAGATACGGGTCGCCGGCTTTGAACATGCCGAGGTCAGCCAATCAAACAGGAGGAAATGGCCATGAGATACACCAGAAGAGACGTGATCCGCACCAGTGCCGGTGCTGCGGCGGCCGGGGCAATCGGTAGCCGGCTGCTTGGCACGCCAGCTCTTGCCCAGGATGGGCCGAAATTCACGCCCGAAAAGGGCGCCAAGCTCAGGCTCCTTCGCTGGTCACCATTCGTCCAGGGCGATGAGAACGCCTGGCTGGCGCAGACGAAGAAATTCACCGACGCCACCGGTGTCGAGGTGCGCGTCGACAAGGAGAGCTGGGAGGACATTCGTCCCAAGGCGGCGGTCGCCGCCAATGTCGGCTCGGGTCCCGACCTGATGTTCGTCTGGTTCGACGATCCGTTCCAATATCCCGACAAGCTCCTCGATGTGACCGATCTCGGAGATTATCTGGGCAAGAAATATGGCGGCTGGCACGAGGGCCCAAAGAGCTACGCCACCAAGGACGGCAAGTTCATCGGGCTGCCGCTGGCGACCATAGGAAACGCGATCGTCCACCGCGAGAGCTGGGTCAAGGAGGCCGGCTTTTCCGAGTTCCCGAAGGACACCGACAGCTTCCTCGAATTGTGCAAGGCTCTGCAAGCCAAAGGCCACCCCGCCGGCTTCACCCATGGCCACGGCGTCGGCGACGGCAACAACTACGCCCACTGGCTCTTATGGAGCCATGGCGGCCAGATGGTCGACGAGAACAGCAAGGTGGTGATCAACAGTCCCGAGACGCTGAAGGCGATCAAATATGCCCAGGCCCTCTACAAGACCTTCATCCCTGGCACCGAAAGCTGGCTCGACGTGAACAACAATCGTGCCTTCCTGGCCGGCGAGCTGTCGGTCATCGCCAACGGTATCTCGGCCTATGAAACAGCCCGGATCAACAAGGACAAGGATCCCAAGCTGGCTGAAATGGCCAAGGACATCCGCACGGCCAGCTTGCCGATCGGTCCGATCGGCAAGGCGGTAGAGCTTTACCAAGTCACCTCGGCGGTGATCTTCAATTACACGCCCTATCCGAACGCGGCCAAGGCCTATCTGCAGTTCATGTTCGAGGAACCGCAGATGTCGGAATGGATCAAGGGCTCTTCCGGCTATTGCTGCCAGACTTTGAAGGCCTACGACGACAATCCGATCTGGAAGGCCGATCCAAACTATGCGCCCTATGCCAAGGCGTCAGCGACGCTGCGCAACAACGGCTATGCAGGGCCGCTCGGCTACGCGTCCGCAGCGACCATGGCCGACTACGTGCTGGTCGACATGTTCGCCAAGGCGGTGACTGGTCGGGCGACACCGCAGGAGGCAATGGAAGAGGCCGAAAAGCGCGCCAACAGGTATTACCGGGTGTAGTCTGGACGTCTTCTTCCATTCGAGGGGGGAAGACGCCTGTTGTTTTTCCGGTCGCCCCAGCAGGCGTCGCGACGTGCCGCCAAAAGGCACGCGCCCACAAGGAGAGAGCGCGGACCAATGGGCCCGCGCGCCAGCAGTCCACGAAAGTCGGAGGACTGCTTGCCACTCGATACCGCCACAGGAGCCTTTTCATGGCCGTGACAACCGCCGCCCCGCCCCGCCCCTCCTTCTTGTCGCGCATTGCCGAAAGCCGTGGGCTGCTCAGCTTTGGCTTTATGCTGCCGACAGTGGTGCTGCTGCTGGTCTTTCTCACCTATCCGCTGGGGCTCGGCGTCTGGCTCGGCTTTACCGACGCCCGCATCGGCAGGCCGGGCGTCTTCATCGGCCTGGAGAATTATGAATACCTCTGGGACGACAGCGTGTTCTGGCTGTCCGTGTTCAACACGCTTCTCTACACAGTGAGCGCGTCTATCCTGAAGTTCGCCCTCGGCCTTTGGCTGGCGTTGCTGCTGAATGAGAACCTGCCGTTCAAATCCTTTTTCCGCGCCGTGGTGCTTCTTCCCTGGGTGGTGCCGACGGTGCTGTCGGCGATCGCCTTCTGGTGGATCTACGATTCGCAATTCTCGATCATCTCCTGGGCTCTCAAACAAATGGGCCTCATCGACCACAACATCAACTTTCTTGGCGATCCGCAAAACGCGCGCGCTTCGGTGATCGCCGCTAATGTCTGGCGCGGCATTCCCTTCGTCGCCATAACGCTGCTTGCCGGCCTGCAGACGATCCCGCAATCACTCTACGAAGCCGCCACGCTGGACGGCGCCGGTCGATGGCAGCTGTTTCGCTATGTCACCTTGCCGCTGCTGACGCCGATCATCGCCATCACCATGACCTTTTCGGTGCTGTTCACCTTCACCGATTTCCAGCTCATCTATGTGCTGACGCGCGGCGGCCCGGTGAACGCCACACATCTCATGGCGACGCTTTCTTTCCAACGTGGCATTTCGGGCGGGCAGCTCGGCGAAGGCGCAGCCATCGCCGTTGCGATGATCCCGTTCCTGCTGGGCGCGATCCTGTTCAGCTATTTCGGCCTGCAGCGACGCAGGTGGCAGCAAGGCGGCGGAGATTGAGATGGCTCTGATCGATCCCAAGGCAAATGCAGCCGGCGACGACGAAGGTGGCATGACCTATCTGCAAAGCATGCCGCGTCGCGTAGTGACGATCTATGTCCCGTTGGCCATTTTCGTCATCGTGCTGCTCTTTCCCTTCTACTGGATGACGATCACCGCGATCAAACCCAACGCGGAAATGACCAGTTACGACACATCGAGCCCGTTCTGGGTAGTCCACCCGACCTTGCAGAACATCCGCTACCTGCTTTTCGAGACCTCCTACCCCGGCTGGCTACTCAACACCACGATTATTTCGGTCGCCGCTACCGTGCTGTCGCTGATCGCTGCAGTCTTGGCTGCGTACGCGATCGAGCGTCTGCGCTTTTCCGGCTCGCGCCAGGTCGGGCTGGCCGTGTTCCTCGCCTATCTCGTCCCACCATCCATCCTGTTCATTCCGCTGTCGGTGATGGTGTTCAATCTCGGGCTTTATGACACGCCCTTTGCCCTGATCCTGACCTATCCGACTTTCCTGGTGCCCTTCTGCACCTGGTTGCTGATGGGCTATTTCCGTTCCATTCCCTTCGAACTGGAGGAGTGCGCCCTCATCGATGGCGCCAGCCGCTGGCAAGTGCTGACCAAGATCGTGCTGCCGCTGTCGGTGCCAGGGCTGATCAGCGCGGGTATCTTCGCCTTCACGCTGTCGTGGAATGAGTTCATCTACGCCCTCACCTTCATCCAGTCGTCCGAGAACAAAACCGTGCCGGTGGGCGTGCTGACCGAGCTCGTCCGCTCCGACGTTTACGAATGGGGTTCGCTCATGGCCGGCGCCCTGATCGGCTCGCTGCCGGTGGTGATCCTTTATTCCTTCTTCGTCGAGCACTACGTGTCGTCAATGACCGGCGCGATCAAAGAGTAGCCCACGGCAGTAGCCGGCGGCGTGGCTCCTTATGGCGTGCGCCACCGCGCACAGCGGTCGCGAAGGGGACGGCTGTGGCTGGAGCGGGGAGCGCTGGCGCTATGCCGCACCACGTGATGCTTCCATCCTTGTGGTTCCCGCGACGAGCGGAAGCATTATATTCGCTTGAACTAACGCTTGCTGTTCCTGGTCCGCCGATTATGGTTGAGCGTTCCTGAGCCGGCACGGGATATGGACTTGCCTCGTCGATCAGTTCGATCGCATCTGCTTGGATTGATCGCCGCCGCAGTTGTCCCGGTGTGGCTGTTTGCCGGCTATTTGCTAGGCCAATATGCACTGCAGGAACGATATCGTTTTGAGCAGGACGCCGTGCAAACGGCTCGCCAGGTGTCGCTTGTTGTAGAGGGCGAGCTGGCAAATCTCCAAACCATCCTCGACGGCCTTTCCAAATCCCCCGCGCTCGCCAGTGGCGATCTGCAAGGCTTCCACCGCGAGGCGCTCGATCTTGTCCACGGGACGGACCGGACCATCATCCTGCGTGATCTTGGCCGCAATCAGCTGATGAACACTGAAATCGGATACGGTGCCGCCTTGCCGTCGGTCGCACCGATAGGAGCTGTCGACCGCGAGAAACTCAACCATTCCGGAGTTTTCGTCAGCGATGTCTTCACCGACAAAAGCTCAGGCGAATACCGCGTGGCTGTTGCCATTCGGGTGCCCGCTCCTAAGGGGGAGGACCTGCTTCTTGCACTTTCTGTACCGACTGCCCGGATCCGCGATGTTTTGATGCGGGCCGTCCCGGAAGGATGGACGGTGGGTGTGGGAGATCGCGACGGAAATTACGTTGCCCGTTCCAAGTTGCACGACGAATGGACCGGAAAGCCCGGATTGCCCGAATACGTGGAAAAGATAGTTGGGCGCTCGGGCTCATTCACGTCCCGCAACTTCGAAGGGGCGACGCTGCTGGCAGGCTACTACAGGTCTCCGCACTCTGATTGGTTCTACACCGCAAACGTGCCGCTTTCAGCAGCGCAGGCGCCGCTCTGGCGCTCGCTTGCCGCGATCTCCGGGATAGGTCTTCTTTCGCTTGTTGTTTCCGTTGCTCTGGGGTATTTCGTCGGCAAGAGATTTACCCAGGCCACCGCTGAACTGGCGACACGGGCCGAAGCGCTGGGTCATGGTCGCAGCGTCGAACCCCTGTCGACCTCGGTTACGGAGTTCGCTGGCATCGCCCAGGCGATGGTGGATGCAGAGCGGGCGATCGCCGAACGGCGCTACGAGTTGGAGGCGGTGTTGGAGACAGCGCCGGCGGCAGTCTGGTTTACCTATGATCCGAAGGCTCTTCAGGTTATCCGCAACCGCTTCGCGGCCGAACTCATGGGCTTGCCAACCGACGCGCACAAATCCTTCGGCAGACCCGACCTCGTCATCGAGACCGTGGCCGTCAAGGACGGGCACATAGTGAGCCGCGAAGACCGCCCTCTTAGCCGCGCCATGCGCGGGCAGCTGACGGATCATGAAGAGTTCGCCTACACGCTGCCGTCAGGTGTGGAGCGCTTTCTACTTTCCAGCGCACGTCCAATTCGCAACCCCGGTGGCCGCATCATAGGGGCCGTACAAATCAGTCTCGACATCACAGAACGCAAACGCGGCGAGGAGCAGCTCAAATTGTTGACCAACGAGCTGAACCATCGCGTGAAGAATATCCTTGCCGTGGTTCAGTCCATTGCCTCCCAGACACTGCGCAACGCCACAAGTTTGCCTGAAGCAGGACGCACGCTCTCCAGCCGTCTCGTCTCGCTGGCCCGGGCCAACGACCTGCTTATCCAGCAGAACTGGAGTGGCGCCGACGTCAAGGATCTGGTTGCCACATCGGTCAGCTCACACGCGCCGATCGACCGCTTCAAGATTAGCGGCGAGTCGGTCTGGCTACCGCCGAACGTCGCTCTTTCGGCCGCTCTGGCTTTTCATGAGCTTACGACGAATGCGCTCAAGTATGGAGCACTGTCGAACGAGACCGGCACGGTGTCGATTCAGTGGAGGCTCCTCGGGCAAAAACAGCATCGCTGGCTCAATCTGGAATGGCGCGAACGGGAGGTCCGCCTGTTGAACCGGTCGAGCGAAAGGGCTTCGGCACGCAGCTCCTCGAGCGCGTGTTTGCGTCCGGCACGTCAGGGCGCGTCACTCTGAAGTTTCAGAAATCGGGACTGGTCTGCACCATGCGCGTGAATTCCGCGTCTGAGGTCGATCCCGCGGTAGACAGTGACGACACCCCTGGAGGGGAATCGTAGAAATCTCCAGCGAAGCTCTCGCCGCGGGGTAGGCCCGAGCACAGTGCTTTCGGAGAGGGACCATATTCCTCTCTGATCAGGAGTCTCTTGACACAAGCGTTCCCATTTTGTTCACTGTCGGCAAGATAGCCACAGGAGGCGCGCCATGAGGCTTCGGCTGGAAATCAAAGGAGCTTCCCCGGAAGAGAAGCAGCGCGGCATCGACGCAGCAAGCGCGGTCTTTGCCGCGGCGGGGATATCGCCTGAACAGGGAGCGGATGGAATGTTCGCGCTGGAAGGCTGGGACGACGCCAGTTTTCGCGATGACATGGAGCCGGATGAAGACGAGGATGAGGCGGCGAGCTTGTGGATGCAGGCAAATAAGGCTGCGATTGAAGCGTGTTGCGCCGATTGGCCGGCCGATGCCGTGCCAGGAAACTATCTTTTACTGGAATTGGTCGACTGATCAGACATCGAAAAGATCGCTCGGCCCCACGCCGATCTCGTCGATGGTGTCGGGCGTGTTGTGACGCGGCGATCCGACCTTGCTGTCGATCGGTGATATCTTCATCAGTTCAGAGCTGAATGGCTTCACGCAGGCGGGTCTGGGCCAAGCCGGCGCATGTAATCGGCCGGCGCCAGGAGCACCGGGTTCATGGGTCCTCGCCATCAACTCATTAGGCTCGCATGTCACGCCAGCGGCGACGCGCCTGTGGTGGCGGAGAGCGCAACCGTGAGACTGGCAAAACCAATCCATCTTTCGCCGCACGGGTGATGGGCGGTTTCAACTTTCTTAGTTTGGTCCTTGCTGGTTGGACGTGTCTGCCAATTTTCCCGAAAACAGCGCAGGACCGCGCGTCTTGAGCAGCGACAAGGACGTGTAATCGAGGATCGACAATCCGCCATCGACCACAAGCGTCTGGCCGGTGATGAAGGATGCTTCATCACTTGCGAGGAAGGCCACCGCTGCAGCAATCTCGCTAGGGGTTCCCATGCGGTTGAAGACACCCGGCGGGACTTCCCATTCGCCCGAGGAGTTCGTGCTCGACGCAGGTTCTTTTTCATCGAGCTCTGTGGCTATCCAGCCGGGGCTGACACAATTTGCCCGAATTCCGAATAGCGCACCTTCCACCGCCAGCGAGCGTGTGAGCGCCTCCACTCCCGCCTTCGCAACACCGTACAGTCCCCAGTTTCCGTGCAGTGTGGCCGTCGACGAGATGTTTACGATCGACCCACCGCCGCAGTCGCGCATCACCGGAAGCGCGTAGGAGGAGACGAAGTAGGTCGAATCGAGATTGGGGCCGCGCAACTTCGACCAGCGCTGACCCGGCGATTCATCACCCTCGATGCCTGACCTGCGGGAGCCGACCCCGGCATTGTTGACGACGACGTCCAGGCTGCCCCATTGAGCAACCTTGTCCACCATTTCCGCCGCTGCCGCTTCGCTTGCCAGATCACATTGAAAGAACTTAGCTCTGCCCCCGGCAGACGCGATCTCCGATTCCACTTCCGAGCCCTTGGTGCCGTCACGACCGACAAGAGCAAGTCTGGCCCCTTCGTTGGCGAAGTACCGCGCTATTCCACGTCCGATTCCGGAATTGCCCCCAGTGACGATTACGACCTTGTCTTCAAAACGCATCTCACCGTTCTCCAAATAGGATCATCGCTCTGCCCTGTCTTGCAGTGCAGAATATTACAGACGTTCTAAAGCCTGTTAACAGCTACCGATTGCGACGAGATCGAAGTGCGGCCTCACCCGTGAGGAGGCCCAACGCATCCTCGATAAGCCTACGGCGAACACCGGCTCATATTCTGATGGTTCTGGTGGGGGCCCAAAAAGGGCCCGCCACCGGAGAGGTCTTGGTAGCGGGCAGGTGCAGGAGTGCGCTGGGATCAACCAGCATAGATAAACGGACGGCCGTCTGGCGGTTGCGGTCATCGTTCACCGGCATTTTACCATGCGAACATATTCCGAGCGTCAAGAGTATGGTAGCCACCACGAGGGCGCGGTGCGGTTCGAGCGGGTGATGGGGGCATTACTCGGTCGGGTCAAGCTCAGGCGAGGTGCCGCGTCCGCACCATCTCAGTCGGGATAGGTCTCACCGGAACACGGGCGCGGCGTCACTTCCCCCGAGCCACTTGCTTGGCCAAGTCGCCGATCTCGCGGCGCAGCTCGGCAATCTCATCGGCTGCGCGGTTGGCGACCTCGATGATGCGGTAGCCGACCTGTCGCTGTTTCTCGGCTTCAACACGATGGGCGATGCTTCCAAGGTGTAGCCCTCGATCGCGGCGGCGAGGGCCTTGACGGCCGTGTTGTCGACCAACGCGCCGGCGCCGTCATGGTGGGGTGCCTGGGCGATGGGCTGGATCTAGCGCGGCAAATCCGCCCCGGCGACCTTGCGGGTGTAGGCGCTCAACACAGAACACGGCTTCATTCTTGGTCTCAACGCTCCCGCTCGAGGAGCCACTAAACCAGAACCATCGGCCAGCCGACGGCCCTTGGAATTCCTTCATAATACGGCCGGCGTTGTCAGTCTGGAATTCCGCTGAGAAATCACACGGCTTTGATTGACCGCCTAGGATTGTTCGCCGCCACGCCAGAAGTACGCGACCGCCGCGGTCGACCAGGCAGCAGAACGCGTCTTCCTTAGTCGCAAAGGTGTCCACGATGGTGCTGCCGTCGACGACCTGCCAGCCGCGATGATACGCGAGACGGACCCTCAGGCGCTCGCTCATCCCCGAAAGCTTTCGGTGTACCAGGGTGATCTTGCCGTCCACCTTCATCGGCTTGTAGATCATCAGCCTCTTGGGAAGGTGGTCGGGATGGACCTCGAGGAGCGTAATCTCGACCGAGGGCTTGCACCGGTTGCAATCGAATTTCAGCTTCGGAGGGTCAACGCCGTTCACAAGCATGTTGTGCCGGGTCGCCTTCCCCAGCGTGTCGATCGGGTCGTGCGCCATGAGAACAGAAAAGGAACAAATTCCTTGCCCGTCCAGCGGCCTTATGGAATCTTTGCGCAGATGAGCGACGAACCAATCAGGCTTCCCGACGGCATAACGCCCGTGCCGCGCGAGCGCGCCAGAGTGCTAGGGCACCTGTGCGAGCACACGGGTTGCGCGAAGCACGGAGGGTCCGGCTTTGCTCGGCATCGCCATCAGCCGCATTGGTTCTGTTTCGAGCACCGAGGCGACGTCGAACGCTATCTCTGAAAGAGGAAACCATGGCAGATAGACCACCGTATATGCCCACAGGCATCGGCATGGGCATGCTGGGGGACGACGAAACGAAGATCGGCGTCCTGATTTTCGAGACGGCGAAAGGTAATTTCGATTTCGCCATCAACCAGCAGGCGGTCGATGTCATTCGGAAGGCGCTCAGCAAGATCGAGACGCACCTCACGAACGGCAAAATCTCGGACGTGGATCAGCCGGTGAAACCATTCTATGCCGCTGATGTGTCGTGGCAGCGGCCTGCAAAGGATAAGCGCAGAACGGCTAACCACGAGTGCCGCCAGCCAGAAGCCAGAACGCCTCGCTCCGCCGGCGCGGTCGCGAGGGGGCTTGCCGACTGGTTTAGGTCACCTCGCTAATACCGGCCCCTGGCCGCCGCTGTCCAAAACGGTGCGTTTTGCGCCCGATGATCATCAGTTTGCGAGCGGTGTTGTTGCGCAGCCGGCGGATGCGCCATTCCAATGCCGTCTCGGTGGCGATCGCCTTGGCATAGAGGCTTGAACGCATCGCCTTTTCGTCCGCCGCAATCTTGATCGGGTCATCGTAAAAAGCAGAAATCTTTTCTGATCCCATCCCCGGTGTGGCCAACCAAGGCGCGGAATGTACGTCGAACACAGGCGATCGACGTCAGTAAGCGCCCGATGGATGCCGTCTCCTTGCGCCGGGCATGTCGTGGAGAACGCGTCGCCGATGAAGACGACACCATTGCGCCGGTGTCCGCTCGTGGCCGTCAGGCTGACCTGCCTCAGCTCGACCGGGCTAGCGATAGCGAAGTTGCCGCAATGAGCAGCAATCACGGGCATCAACTGGAGAAGCATTTGTTGCGGACTCGCGCGGAATGCTTGGGTCCACGGATCAGCAACAGTTCTGTAGACAAACATGTTTGCCCGCATCCGGTTGCCTATTCGGAACACGGTCAAAAAGGGAATGCGGTCTCTAACTCTCCGAGGATAGAAGGTCAGCGAGCGAGGGCCGAATTGCTGGGGCGAGACCGCAAGGTCGAACCCGATCGCCAGTGAATGCGCCTTCGATAGCTCAACGCGCTCCACACCGATGGCGCGCCGTATCGCCTCGCTATAACCGGTAGCGACCACCAACAACCGGGCAGCGATAGTGGTGCCGTCCGTGAGCACAAGGCGCTGCCAGTCCGGCGCGGTAGAGACCTCCGCAACCTTCCCGACCATCAGAAGCACCTGTGGCGGCAGGGCCTCGCGCAGGCCGTTCACCAGCGGACCGTAGGAGAATCCGAACTCGGCGTTCTCCTTACGCTCAAAGAGCTGTCCGAAGCGGAAGACCTGGATTTCGTTTGTCGGGGTGACCAGGGTTTTTATGACAGGGCCGAGCCCCAGCTTGTCGACAACTGCATCTGCTCCAAGCGGGTCTTCTCTGCCCGGAACTCGTCGTGGTGTACGCGGTGCGGATCAATGAGCGCGACCTTGCGCCCGGCTTTGCCTAACACCGTTGCCAGGGTGGTGCCGGCCAGTCCGGCGCCGACAATGGCCACATCGACTGATGTCGCCCCGGCGTGTTCGGCAAACGGTTCAGAGTAGTTCTGCTTATTCATCGTGCCTCGTCGGCTGATGTCCCCGGGTATCTTTCCGACCGCTCGTCACCTCAACTGCCTGATTGGGATATCAGCGATGACTAATGTTTCTGTTAACGGACCGCCCTCATTTGCCCGCCGCCTCATTCACGGCAGCGGCGGGCGTCCCTGGAGATGAGTAAAAGCGACTGCTCGGGCGTTGGTGGCCTTGGCGGAGCATAGGATGCAAATTCGGTGCCGTGGATCCGTGCCGTAGTGAAACAGCATGAGGAAAGCCCGCCGCGCGCGCTCCGACGACGGGCCTCCTTATGGAGTGGCTACATCCCAGAGGGAATCGACCACCGTATGGTTAACCTCCCCTACGGGACAATGTTCCGGGCATGAAAGAGCCCGCTGACCGAAGCCAGCGGGCAAGCCACTTGGGAAGGCCGCGGGAGTGGTGCGGCCAGCTCCCGAACCATGGTCGCAGCCAGATGTTCCGCAGCCCACAAGAAGCCAACGGCAACACCGGTTCTAATTCTGTGGGGCTCAAAAAAGGGCCCGCCACCGGAGAGGTCTTGGTAGCGGGCAGGTTCTGGAGTGTGAGCGGTGGCAGGGTCGGTTGCTAGATATCGAGCAACCGTTCTAGGAAGCTCGAGTATGTTTAACCAGATTGTCGAGCTCTTTCGCAGCCTCAAGTCCCGAAATTTTAACGTCGACATGTCGCTTCCGGATTTCAGCGGCAGAATCTCGCAATTCCTCAAGCCTTCGAGAATGCCTGGAGGCTGGCGGTAAGTTTCCAATGTTCTGCATCGAAGCTGCCATTGCTGCGCCCTCTAAATCAGTTCGTTGCACGGCACCGAAGCCCTGCCGAAGCTCGTCGACGGTTGCTCGTCCCCGGCGAACCGTTCTATGATCGTCACCGGGGGGTAGACTCTATTGGCGCCAAGGTTCATCGCTAAGCAGCTCTCTTGGCCGTCGGGGATCGGCGGCTGGCTTGTCCGCGCAGGAATGAATCGCGGCAACGCAAGGCTGAACAGCTACGCTCTCGATCAACTTCAGTTGGTGCCAGAAGATCGAGTTTTAGAGGTCGGGTTCGGGGGCGGCACAGCACTGCCTCGCCTTCTCCGTGGCGCAACATTGGTCTGCGGTGTTGATCGCTCTCAAGACGTGGTAAAAACCGCCCGTCGCCGGTTTGCCGATGCTGTGAGCGCCGGACGAGCCGAGTTCCACGTCGGTACAGTAGAAAAACTGCCGTTGCGGGATTCGACATTCGACAAGACACTAAGCGTTCATACGGTATACTTTTGGCAAAGCCTTGAAGCTGGATCAGCGGAGCTTGCGCGCGTTTTGGTGCCAGGCGGGCGCATCGTGTTGGGCTTCCTCCCCAAGGTCCATATGGACCGGCTGAACATGCCGGCGGATATCTTTACTCCGCGCGACCCAGATGACGTAATTGCTGCGCTACGAAATGCCGGGTTCAAGGAATTCGAGATTCGCAGACCGACCTCGGAAACGGCAAGGATCGTCGCGACAGCCATACGAAGCTGATTGAACGCGCCAGGGAGCCGGTGGGAAATCGCCTAGGCAAAAGGGTTGAATGCAGGCCCGCAGGAAGTCGCTCACCCGCCCCGAAGCACGCACCACCGGCACGTGGCGCAAGTAAAAAAGCCGCGCCGCTGCGATCACCAGATCGCGACGAGCAAGACCCGTTCTGCACAAAAGGAGCGGCTACTGCAACCAATTTCAGCCTGAAAAGTTTGGAAGGCCTTATCACCGTCAAGGAGGAGGGTCTGACTTGAGTGCTTTCCTGCCTGTGAAGATTAGGTTTACGAACCTCCAAGCGGCGACGGCCATCCAGTCAGTGGTCGAAGCCCGAGCGGCAATGAATGCGGCCGCATGGAAGAACAAGCACTTGCATTCCTATCGACAGGCACTGCGTTTGCTGGAGGAGGCTCAGGCAGGAACCTGCCGGCAATCCATCGCTTTCGCAGCCTTTGTCAAAGCCGCAAGAGATCAGGACATGATTGTTTCAGATCAACCGAGTGAGGCCCTGAAGCGCCTAGACGTGCTGGCACGCTCCATCTATGCCCAGGATCGCATGCCGCGCTCGATTTAACCAACAAGCGCGTCCTGCGACCTGGAAGCCCGCGCCCTCAAAAAAAAGCGCGGGCCGACCAAGTTTGCCCTTGGCCAGCAGCGCGAAGGACGTCGGAGTGCGCTGCGCTGGTCCAAACCCAGCATACGCGCCGGCCGCCTTGGCCGATCGCCAGTCGGCCCCCCTCACTGGCGGGAAAGCGAGCCCGGCCGGGTCTCGGGGACCCTGACCAGCAGCACGCGAGCTGCCGACCGTCGAACCAGCCGAAATATCAGGTTCAATTGCCCCTCGTCTTGGATCTAAACAATTAGTGGCTGGGGCTGAGCTCGCCGCACTCTTCGGATGACCTCACCGGCGATCTGATCGGCAGAACCGGTGAAGTCGAGCGGCCCATCATACATTGCCGCGTTCATCGGCATCCCGGCTTTGATCTCGCCGGCCTCGGTAAGGACCATCGTTGCACCGCCGGCGTGGGCTATTGCGGCAAGTCCACGTGAGCCATCACTCAGCGAGCCCGATAACACGATGCCGATTGCGCACGTCTTGGCGTGAACGGCCACAGAATTGAAGAGGATGTCGACGGTCTGCCCGCGATGTATGTGTCCAGCGCCCTCAACAAGTTTCACATTGCTTCTAGCGGCTAATGACAGGTGCGCGTCTGGCTGGCCGATGTAGCAGCGTCGGACGTGGAAGACGTCATCTTCATCGGCGACCATAACCGGCATTAGTGACCTCTTACTCAAAACCTCTCTCAGGTGACTCACTTTATCGCTGGGCCGATGCAAGACCACGAGGACGATGGCCTGCAGGTCATTGGGCAGGTTGCTAAGGAGGTCTTTGATGTCGCTGAGGCCATCCGATCCAGATGCGCCGATAGCGACGAAGAAAGGACCATGTTCGTGCTGAGCGTGCGCGATATGCATCGACTAGGGCTAACAGGTTCGCACCAACTTCGCGAGGATAACCTCAAAGCATTCGCGATAGCACAATATTTCTCCCCCAGCGGTCCCTCAATGAGTACCACCGAGCCGGACCTCCGGTCATCCTAAATGGGTACGGAGGGGGCCGTACCCGGCAGAAGGCGCGGTTCATCGGGCGTCGGACAGGCTACATGGTGCACGCGGCATGATATTGCGGTGCGAGACGGTCTGTACTTGACTGGCCGGGGTCTGTTGTGAACCGGCCGATCGGCGATTGTGTTCGCTATCGGCTGCATGGCTCGCGTTGGTATCTACGCGCTCGGGGTTCACCTGGCTGGTGATGGCGCTTCGCACCCAAAGGCTCTCCAGATGCCCTCCCGCGAACGGGCGCCGGCTAACGCCAGGCGCATTCAACTCGGCTCCTTGCAGTTGATGCCCGGATCTGCGCGCGCAGCCGGCAAAAGCCGTTCGGCACGCTAGTCTAATCCCGATGGAACTGGATTGCCGCAATTTTGTTTCTCGTCCGCCCCCGTTTTGTGAGGCAGTGAAAAAAGGGAGACAGTCATGGCACCGCCAAAAAGGCCTCGACGAAAGGCCTGAACGAACTCTTCATCGACACTTTGAAGGACATTTATTTCGCCGAGAAGAAGATCCTGGCAACACTTCCCAAGATGGCCAAGGCGGCACAAAGCCCTGACCTTAAGGCAGCCTTCGAAAAGCACCGCGGCCAGACCCAGGAGCACGTAGCGCGACTGGAAAAAATATTCGGCGCTCTCGGCAAGAAACCCCAGGGCAAGACCTGCGCCGCCATCATGGGTATAACGGAGGAAGGCGCCGAGATCATGGACGAGTACAAGGGCTCTCCGGCTCTCGATGCTGGTCTCCTTGCGGCGGCTCAGGCAGTCGAACACTATGAGATCTCCCGCTATGGTACGATGCGCACCTGGGCTAGCGAGCTCGGCATGGCCGAAGCGGTTAAGCTTCTTGAGCTTACCCTTGGCGAGGAAAAGGACACCGACGAAACCCTCACGCAGCTCGCCGAGTCAGCGGTGAACGTCGCTGCCGAGGCGGCTTAGGAACGAGACAACGGTCTCTGTCATCCGCAAGGCTTCTGACGGTCGCCGTGCCGGCGGATGGCTTCCATACATTGAGGATAAGAACGCAATTTTCGGTGCCCGTCCAAATGTGCCGCAGTGAAACGGCAACAGAAAGCCCGCCTGGACGGCGGGCTTTCCGACCGGCCGGAGGCCAGGAGAGTGCGGCCAAAACCTCACGGCTGGTTCCCCTTCAGCCTCGGCGGCGTGCTATCACCAGGCAGAGCTGGCGCAGGTCCCGGTCATAAGTCCCCTCATCGCTGAGGACGTCGGAGCACCGCTTCTTCATGCGCGTTACCTGCGAGCCTGACATCTGAGCCACTGCACCCCGAATGTTGGCGCTCGAGAGGGTGCTCGGGTTCGACGGATTGCTGGGATTCGTTTCGTTTCCAATGGCCACGCCTGCGCCGACACCGCCTGTGCCGCCGACATTGGCGCCACGCCCGGCGTTGATGCCGCCCGTCCCACCAACATTGGCACTAAGCCGACGCCGCTGGGGCCACCGGCTTTGGCTCCAGCACCCGCGTTTACGCCACCAGCGCCGCCAATCGACGTGCCATCCCCAGCGCCGATGCCGCCGATCGATGCACCAGCTCCGGCATTGATGCCGCCGCCGCCGACCGAGGAACCAGCACCGACGCCACCAGCAGCCGTTGCCGGAAGCGACAATGAAAGCATGACTGCGCTGCTCGCAAGAATGTTGGCGAAGGTTTTCACGAAAGAATTCATGACACTCTCCTGTTGCTTTGCACCAGCCGCAAGTTGACTGTGTCAATAGCAAAGAGCCGCCGAGCGTCTCGGGTGCGGAGCAGGAAGGCTTAATTCAGAAGAAGGCTTCCGAAGTCTCAAAGCGATCATTAAATTTCTTACGATCGACGAAAGATCCGGCTGCTGAAAAGCGCTGCAGTGTAAGAGGTAGACGAACCTAACGGAGCGGCAAATGTCGATGCCTATGCCATGAGGAGAAACTAGAAATGAAACATGCAGAAGCACATTGATAAGTTCATCCGCGGCGGTTCTGGTGCGCCCGTCGAATGTGGTCTCATCGCCGCGCTTATCGGGCTCGAAGTCTCCCGTCTTGATCTTAACCAGATCACAGCCACGAAGCCTGCTGTCGACGGCTAGATCAAAAAGAGCGCAATCGCGAACCCTCCCTTCTCGATCCAAGAAGAAGCGGTTGACCATATCTGCTTCAGTGTCAAAGGGCGTTTCTTCCGACGGTCTTTCCCGCCTTCCAGGCGGCGGTCACGAGCTGCAGCATGATAGTGAGAGTGACCCATCTCATTTCTCCTCGGCCTTGACTGGCCGGGAGGGTAACTAGATGGAGCTAACTGCGGCGGGGTCGCGTGCGGACTGGGCCCTTCAATGTGACGATAATAGCGGAGCAGACGTTAGCCGATGCAAGCGAAATGGCCGCCATCACCCCCATCGCGGATTCTCCAAGCCCCACCGCACTCCCCGAAAGCCGCTGCTCAGCGGCTCATTTGCAGCGGTAATAAGCTTACACTTTCGAGTGCGGCACCCTGAGTTTGAAGTCCCAAGTACTTTGCTAGTCAGGCAGATAATAGTTCACAGCTATGGATCCAAATCACGCCTGCCAGAACGGCTTTTGAAGATCCGCCTCGACGGCAGCCAGGGTAAGACCGACGTCGTCGATCCGCTGAGGCCCATCTTCGGCCAGTCGCTTCAGCTCCTCGCGATAGTACATGCGCTCGCGCCAGACCGCGACCAGGCCGCGCAGGGCGATGAGTCTCGCCCAGACCGATGCCGGTCCAGTCGTCCACGTCGGCTGTTCGCTCCAGAAAGACTGGCATAATCTTGAGGTAAGAAAAAGCTGCGTGCTCATTTGGCTCATCCTTTCTTGGTGCTGCTAACGACGACGTTACTGTGGCGGATGAGCGGAGCTGCGTACTAAAGCGCGGCCGAAACTGTTCCGAAAAATTCCGAAACGTCTAATATGGCGCGATGCAACGGGTTCACCTTACCTTTGGTCCGTTCGTGCTCGACCCTGAGAAGGGGACGCTCCTGCGGCAGGACATACCGATCTCCATCGGGCATCGCGGCATCACGCTGCTCGCCGCGCTTGCGGCCCGGCCCGGCGACATCCTGACCAAGGCCGAGCTGATGGAAGCTGCCTGGCCGGGCCTGGCGGTCGAGGAAAGCAATCTCACCGTCCAGATTGCGACGCTGAGGAAGGCGCTCGGCCCTACCGGCCAAGGTGGCGATTGGATCGCCACCGTGCCTCGCGTCGGCTACCGCTTCACCGCGCCTGTCGAGCGCGTGGAAGGTTCAGCGCAGCGACCGATCGCGCCATCCGGTAAACCCGCCATTGCGGTGCTGCCCTTCGCCAATTTGAGCGGCGATCAGGACCAACAATATCTGAGCGACGGCATCACCGAAGATATCATCACTGAACTTGCTCGATACCGGTCGCTCTTGGTGATCGCGCGCAATTCATCTTTTCAGTTTCGTGGGCCAGCGCCGGACCCTGCGGAAGTCCACCGGCAACTCGGCGCGCACTGCCTCGTCGAGGGCAGCGTGCGACGGCTGGGGGACCGCATCCGGATTACGGCGCAACTGATCGACGGCGCCAGCGGCTTCCATTTGTGGGCTCAACGCTACGACAGGGCCCTTGAGGACATCTTTTCGGTTCAGGAGGAGGTGGCGGCCCTCGTGGCTTCAACTGTCCAAGGCGCCGCCGAGGCAGATGCGACTACCCGCTCGCGGCGAACGCCGCCGGCCGATTGGGCCGCCTACGACTACTACTTGCAGGGTCGCGCGCACTACCATCAGTATGAAATGGACAAGGGCGAATCCATGTTCGCCCGGAGCGCCGAACTCGATCCGGCTTTTGCTCAAGGTCATGCCTATCTGGCGCAGTGCCTGGTTGCGCGCTTCTGGTACGACCGCGATCCTGGTACGCTGCAAAGTGCCTTGCAGTCTGCGCGCACGGCGCTCCTGCTCGACCGGAATGACGGCATCTGCAACCAGAGCATGGGTCTCGTGCTTGTACATATGCGCCAGCATGGGGATGCCGGACTGTATTTCCAGCAGGCCCGGACGCTCAATCCGCACGACGTCAACATTGCCGGAGACTATGCAAGCTGGCTCAACTACGGCGGCCAGCCGCAGCAGTCCTTGGCGGTCCTCGAAAGGGCCATACTGCTCGACCCATTGCCCCCGGTCTGGTTCTGGGAGGTGAAGGGCAGCGCGCTGTTCCTGCTCGGCCGATATGCCGAGGCCATCGACGCCTATCGGAAGGCCGGCGACCAGTTCTTCATCCATGCCTTTCTTGCGGCGGCCTACGCACATCTGGGCGAGATGGAAAACGCGCATGTCGCAGTCGAGGCCACACTGAGCCGGCAACCGGACCTCTCGCTTGGCTACATTGCCCACCTTCCCTTCGCAGACCCGTCATCCTTCGAGCTCTTCCTCTCCGGTTTCAGAAAGGCCGGCTTTTTCTAGGATTCAGTCGGTCCGAGAAACTCATCGCTGCATTTGGATGCATGTGAGCAGTAAAAAGGACGACGGCAATGATCATCGACATGAGAACCTCCATGTTGGAACCCGACATGCGGGGTCATTGCTGGATCAGGCCCATCATCGAGCAACGCACTCATGTTGCGTTGGGCAGACCGTCGCTTTCGAGCGAGGTAAAGTTTGCCGAACGTCCGAGATGAGGGCGCGAAGCGGACCGCCCCGCGAGTGCCAGCCTCCTCAGGCAAACGTAGGCAAGGTTCGCTTCCCGCGCCTTATGTCGGCGATTGAGGCATAGGCTCCCCGCTCTGCCCGGGGCCCCTCAGGCAATGGGTGCTGCTCGCCCGGGTCAGATCACAAAGTCGCGCTGCCCACCCGGTCCGCCAGTATCATGCGACGGTTCTCATCCACGCCAGAAACGACTCTATCACGGCGGATCGCGGACTGTGCTGCATCCATACGACATAGAAACTGTAGCCCGGCAAGGACAATGGATGCGCTTTGACGAGCGTGCCGTTGTCCAGTTCACGACCGACCAC
Organism: Mesorhizobium sp. CO1-1-11; assembly: GCF_020164995.1. Lineage (NCBI taxonomy): Bacteria > Pseudomonadati > Pseudomonadota > Alphaproteobacteria > Hyphomicrobiales > Phyllobacteriaceae > Mesorhizobium > Mesorhizobium sp. CO1-1-11. The sequence goes on along the minus strand of NZ_JAIUHE010000012.1, from coordinate 58,735 downwards.
GACGTCACTACAGATCGCTATTCCTTGCCCGGCCACAACCGCATCGATCGCATGCAGTTCCTCGCGGAAACTCAAATCCCAGGCTTTGTCGGCAGTTAGCTCCGGGTCTATTGAACGGGCCGTCGCTAGCCATCGGCGCCAGGTGGGAGCCTCCGGATCCCGGTTCATCCAGTCAAAATGGATCAACGGATAACGCAGGAGATCGGCGGCACGCTTATTTTCCCGCTTATCGCCTGCCAGCAAACGGGGGCTGCAAACGGGAAAGAAGGAATCGCGGCAGATCTCTTGCGCCGCGAGGCCCAAAGGCGGGCTTCGTGTGTAGCGGATCGCCACATCCGCGGCGCCGGCGCGCAGGTCGAGAACTGTGTCCGTCCCGATGATCTCCAGCGGCACTGCCGCCGGGTTGGCCTCTCGCCACTTCTCGAGCCTAGGAACCAGCCATCGGCTCGCGAAAGCATTCGGGCTTGTCACCCGCAATGGTGCTTGAGGATCCGGCTCGGCGACTGCGGTAAGGGAGCCGGCGAGCAGATCAAAGCCGTTGCGGAGGATAGGAAACAGTCGCGCTCCCGCGCTCGTCAGCACGAGCGGGCGCGGTCGGCGCTGGAACAGCTTGCGACCGCATATCTCTTCCAACAGGCGGACTTGGTGGCTGATCGCTGTTGGCACCACGCCGAGTTCCACCGCTGCCGCCTTGAAGCTGCCGTGCCGAGCGGCCGCCTCGAAGGCGTGTAAAGCGCGTAGAGGCGGGCCGTTTGTCATGCCGTCAGTCTAGATGAATTCCCCTCATCTAGCAGCTAAGAATTTCGCTTTTGCAGAAGGGTGGACCCTGTGCGACCCTAATCCTCTTGGAACGAGGGCGGCGGAATGGAGATGCCACGACAGACCGATGTGCTGTTGGAACCATCCCATCTTTCGAGTACGGCGATGGAACAGCTACGGAAGGGCCTACTGGGCGATGTGATCTTGCCGGGAGACCCCGGCTACGACCAAGCGCGCGCGGTTTGGAACGGAGCCATCGACAAACGCCCTGCGGCAATCGTCTATTGCGCTACTCCTGAAGATGTCGTGCATGCCGTGGCATTTGCCAGGTCACATGGCTTTCTCGTCGCAATTCGCAGCGGCGGCCATAACGTCGCCGGGTTGTCCGTCTGCGACTATGGGATGGTGATCGATCTTTCCCACATGAAGAAGATTGTCGTCGATCCTGAGCGCCGCATCGCCAGAGCCGAAGCCGGTGTGAACCTCGGCGAGTTCGACGCAGCCACACAAGCCTTCGGTCTTGCGACGACCATGGGTGTCAACAGCGACACCGGTATTGCCGGTCTCACGCTTGGCGGAGGCTTCGGCAAGCTCGGACGAAAGCACGGTCTGAGCTGCGACAATTTGATCGCGGCTGAGATCGTCACGGCCGACGGACGACTGTTGCGAACCAGCGCCGGCGAGCATCCCGAGCTGTTCTGGGCCTTGCGTGGCGGCGGCGGCAATTTCGGCATAGTTACGGCGTTCGAATACCGGCTACACGCGCTTGGCCCGGCTCTTCTGGTGGGGTCGGTGCTGTACGCCTACGATCAAGCGCGCGAGGCCATGCGGTTTTACCACGAATTCTCCCGTGACGCTCCGGACGAGGCGAGCGTCGACGCAGCACTTGTCACGCTGCCCTCGGGCGACTTCGCGTTCAGCATCTCGGCTTGCTATATCGGATCACCCGAAGCGGGCGAACCCGTCATCGCACCGCTGATGAAGTTCGGATCTCCCATCGAAAGCCGACTTCAAGCCGTTCCTTATCTTCAGATTCAATCGGCCGGCGACAGCCTCTTTCCACGCGGACGACGCTATTACTGGAAAGCGCAGTTCCTGCGGGAGATTAGTGATGGTGCGATTGACGCGCTGCTGGACACTTACGCAAGAGCTCCCAATCGCTACTCCCTGCTGGTTTTCCAGCAGGTCGGCGGCGCGATCGCTCGCGTGCCTGCATCGCACTCACCCTACGGCAATCGCGATGCGGCGCTTGACTGCTTTCCCGTCGCCATCTGGGACGATCCGGCCGATGACGAGGCAAATATGCGTTGGGCGCGCGATTTGTGGAATGCCGTCAGGCCATTCTCTACCGGCGGTGTCTATTCCAACAATCTTGGTGATGAGGGTGACGAGCGCGTACGCGAAGCGTACGGCGGAAATTATGCGCGTCTCGCCGCCATCAAGAAGCAGTACGACCCGACCAACTTCTTCCGGTTGAACCAGAATATTAGGCCTGCATAAATTCCGAATATTTGTTGGGGAAGCCGCGCGCAGTCGCTGGGTGATCCTTGCTGTCCTGTTTGCCGCCGGCACCGCAATGGAGTTTCAATTCCAGAGCGTCGGGGCCACACATCAGCGCGAAATCGTCAAAAGCGCATCTCATCTGCATGCAGAAGGCCTACTTTCTTCAGGCCTGCGTCGAAACCCCGAAAGCACCCGATTATGGTGATCGACGATCTGCTCGGCCAAGAGGGAACCGAAATCCGCCGTAGTGTGCCCATCTCGGACGAGCGTCACATCAAATCCCTCCGAGACGGCGCGGCGCGTGGTCGTGTCAACTCAGAATTGAGTCATGCAGCCACCGATAACCAGGCGGTCAACCTCGAGCTCTCGAATCCGGTAGGCTAAATCGGTGTTGTGGAAGGCATCGCAGCTCCGCTTGCGAATGAGGATGGTGTCCTGGATCGCGGACACCTCCTCGCGCAGCTGCCAGCCCGGCGACCCAACTTCGAGGCGGTGCCCTGCGTCCCCGTCGTGCTGAACGACGACGACCGGTACGCCAGCCGCCTCCGCAGCGAGTTCAAGCGGCCAAGCCGGGCCGCAACGGCTTCGAGTTCGCGGTCGATAACGACCTGCTGACCGCCATCGACCAGATTCGCGAGGATCCCCTGTTGCACATCGATGATCATGAGTGCTGTAGTCATTAAACATTCTCCCGAAAGCCACGTGAGAAGAGAGTATTCCACCGAGGTAAAGCCAACTAAAAGGATGGCCCGCCCACGGCGGCATGAGACCGACATCGAATTTTCGAAACGCGTCTTCGAGAATCGCCGATGCCCGCAACGGTTCAGCATGGCGCCGGCCGGCATACGCTCGACGACTTTACCCTCACGTACCGGAGTGGAACGGCAGCGGGCGGGACCGGCTATATCACCTTGGGTCCTGTGGCAGAATGAGAGGTTACGCGCGACAAAGACGAAGGTACGGTGATCGCGGGCGGATTGGACAGTCGATGGAGGCGCAATGTGATAGTGGTGTTTTCAGCAATAGTGGTCTTTCTGCTGCTATGCGTTGGAGCAGGCTTGGGCATCCTTATCCGGGATTGGCTTCCCGCGCAGCACCAGACTCCGGAAGCCACGCTGCTGATGCAGTTAACCGTAGGTTTGCTTGCGACCTTTGCGGCGGTTGTTCTCGGTCTTCTCACCGCGTCGGTGAAGCAGGCCTACGACAATTCGGCTCTGGACCGGCAGCAATATGCGTTGCAGCTTGACCTCATGGATGCGTGCCTACATGACTACGGAACTGACGCCGCGCGCATTCGCGTCGACCTAGCAGGTTACACCGCTGCCGTTATTGCGAGCACTTGGCCTAACGAAGCTCGGCCCACCGGTGTTTCCTACCCTGACACGTCGCGTATGCCTGTTGTGGGCGCCACACCGGAACTTCAAGAGCTAATGAACAAGATCAGTCTCGAGGTGAACGAACTCTTGCCGGCCGGTCCGCAACAAACGGCGATCGCAGCGATGTGCCGTGCGCGATATGATAGCGTCTCTACGGCCCGTCTCGGCGTGATCGAGGCGGCACGCAGTGAATTGCTGCAACCCTTCTACGGAATTCTGATCGTGTGGCTCATGATTATTTTCGCCTGCCACGGTCTCATCGCTCCACGAACGAAACTGACATGGACCCTCATGCTTCTAAGCGCGATCTCACTCAGCAGCGTTATGTTCGTTATCGCAGACCTTAGTCAGCCCTACGGGGGATTTTTCAGCATATCCAGCGGGAGCATGCGGAGCGCTTTGCAGGCGATGCTGGCTCGGACCGGTTAGGAAATCCTCCATCGATCGTAAACAGCGATGCGGCCGGTTTCTGATCAAGGCTCGGCTTATTAGTCGGCCAAAGTTCAGAAAACCAGCCTCCCGTTGCCGCGTTCAGGCGCGCCAGCGGTTCGTCTGGTTAGCGAAACATCCGACAGCTTGAGGCGGCGTTGGCCAACTTCGCTCTGCGCCGGCGCTTTATGCTTGAAGTCCAGCTGACGCAAAATTCCAGGAGCCGCTGGTTCCCATTGCGGTTGCCGCGACGCGGCCTAATGCGCTCCTCTGATGCGCCGTGCTCTGCTCGTTGTCCCGATTTAGGCGCAATGCTGGCATTGCAGCGGAAGTCCGCTTCGGCGCCGTGTCCGGACGGTGCGTCTATGGGGAACGCTCCGCGGTAGGCTACCGTTCTCAGTCGCCTCTTCCTCGCCGTTTGGCGCTATGCTGTCACTGCCCGAAACTTACCGTTCGTTCCGGGGTTAATTGTCGGACTTGAGTGGGGACGAGCATAGACCTTCCAGTTCCTGGGGATAAATTTTCAGAAGCAGACCGATTTGTCCGGGCCCGACATCGCCGCCTGAGCCGCAGCCCTCCAAGATGATGAATGATGGCGCGAGTCGGTGAATATGAAGACGTGCAGAATCCATGCACGCTATTCCGGCAGGCCGGCAATATTTAGCGCGTGACCAAGGCAGTCCGCGAGCGCCGGGGCACAGTTAACCGCGGCGAACTGTCGACTGTAGCGAAACATTGGATGCAGTTCACGGACACGCGCGGCGGCGGCCCTCGCTTCGTCCAGCCGGCCAAGTTTGGCTAGCGCAGCGGCCAATTGCACATAAGTGATGCTATGTGCCGAATTGGCTTGAACCGATTTATAGGCTGCGTGACAAGCTTCTTCGTAATGGCCGCGCAGCAGGTGACTCATTGCTTGCGCATCGAATGCGGCCCAGGCCCAGGAATCGAAGGGGCTGAGCCGCATACCCTGCTCACTCCATTCTAAGGCGCGTTCGGCTTCGCCTGCCCATCCGAGAACGACGCTGCCAAGTATGTAGGTCAGCGCCGATGACGGGCTGATGCCGAGGGCAGCTTCCAATGCCGTGAACGCAGCGGCGCGATCGTGCGCATCCATGCCTATCGAAAAGCCGGCCCACGTAAGGGCAAGTGCATCGTCCTGTCCATGGACAATGGCCAATCGGGCGTGGCGGATCGAAGCAGCACGGTTGGCCTCCTGCAGGCCGGCGCGAAGGAACAAGCAGTGGTGGCACATCGCAGCATTGCCATGTGCAAGCGCATAGGTGGGTTCGAGCGCAACCGCGCGCTCAAGAAGCATCAAAGCTCTGGCTACCTGCTCCGGCATACCTGAATCGACGTCGGGCTGGGCTTGCAGAACGAGATCATAGGCGTCGAGACTATCAGGGCGCTTCCGCCTGACACGTTCGATTTCCGCTTTCCGCAAGCTCGGCGCAATCGCGCCCACTATGGACAGCGCGATCTCGTCTTGGAGCGCAAAAACATCGCGGGAACTTCGGTCGTAGCGCTCTGCCCAAACGTGCATGCCGGTCGAAGCGTCAATCATCTGGCCGATCACGCGCACCCTATCGCTGGCCTTCCGCACGCTGCCTTCGAGTACATAGCGCACGCCAAGCTCGCCGCCCACCTGCTTCACATCCACGGCGCGTCCCTTGTAAGTAAAGGTGGAATTCCGCGCTATGACGAAAAGCCAGTTGATGCGCGCGAGACCAGTAATGATGTCGTCGACCATCCCATCGGAGAAGTACTCCTGCTCCGGATCGTGGCTCAGGTTCGAGAATGGCAGAACGGCGATGGACGGTTTGTCAGGTAATATCGGTGCGGATATGGCCCGGGCGGCCGCTGAAGCGTCAGGAGCATTTGTGGCAACGGCCGGTCCGACATACCTATAGCCGCGGCGCGGAAGCGTTTCGATCCAGGGCTTGGCATCTCCTGTCTCCGCCAGCACCCGGCGCAGGGATGCGATTTGCACCGTTAGATTGTTATCGGCGACCGCCAATCCGCCCCAGGCGGCCTCGACCAGCGCATCCTTGGACACCGGTACGCCGGCGTGATCAAGCAGCCGGCACAGCAACGCCACGGCACGCTGCCCAAGCATCGTCGGCTCGGTCCCGTGGTATAGAAGGCCCACCTGCGCATCGAGGCGGAACGGGCCAAACTGGTAGAAGTCGCTCCCCACTGTCATTCGACGACTTTAGCAGATATTTGGTAAGAAATTCACCACTTTCCGGCGCGAACCGCAGATCTTGGACAGGTGCTTGCAATGGTAAGCACTTGGGTGGAGGATCAAATGAGCGCCGAAACCGTTGTTCGCATGCCTGATGAGAAGAAGGGCGTCATGCTACGTGGGCACCCTATGGTTTTCCTCGTCACCGCCGAAAATTCCAAACACACGAGCATGTTCGATTGGACGATTCCGGCGGGTTTCGCCACTGGGCTGCACGTTCACCGAGTGCAGGAAGAGACTTTTTACCTGCTTGAGGGCGAGTGTGAGTGGCATGTCGGCGATAGGACGATTCGCGCAATGCCCGGAACTTATCTGTTCATCCCGCCGGGGGTGCCGCACAACATCACCAATATCAGTGAAAGTCCGGCTCGTGTCCTGATGACCGTCTCGCCGCCCGGACATGAGCATTATTTCGAGGAACTCGCCAAACTGACGGCACAGGGTGCGCCAAATCCAAAAGCGCTTGCCGAATTGCGAAACCGCTACGACACCAATCAGCTCTCAACTTTGACAACGCGCGCGTAAGCACGCTTGGCAAAAGGCCGTCCAGACATAACCCGCGGCCAGAGCGTGCGGCGGGAAACTACCCCAAACGAGTCCTTCTGATAAGGTCGGCCCCTCTCTCCATGGTGAGGATACGCTTCGGCTGATTGGAGCCCGAAAGCAGACCGGCCGGTCTGCAGAGGGACAGTGAGGATCAGAACCTTGGATCGGCGTTAGTGCTAATCGTCGAGTTGCAGAAGGCTCTGCTACCAGCTTGGGCCAAGCCTCGCTTCGGTGCAGCTAGTGTCGCTCGTAGAACCCACTGGCGGCGATGAGGCGCACCAGTTCTGCCTGTCGCCGCGTCTCAGTCTTTTCGAAGACGTGCTGCAGGTGGGTGCGCACCGTGGTCAGGCTGATGCCGACTTCGTCTGCAACGGCCTGCAGCCCTTCACCACGGGCGACCGCAGTGGCCACGGCCGCCTCGGCCGGGGTTAGCCGGTAGAGATCGCGCAACTGGCCCTGCAGGGTGTGCGGCGCGCTGTCCGGATCGGCCACGAACACGATCGCGGCTGGGCGGCCGGGCACGAACCACGTCAACTCGATCTTGAGCGGCGCCACCAGCACGCTCAGGGGCCGGCGCGGCGCCGGGCGCGTGAGCGCTATATCGCCGCCCGCGGCCTCCGACCGGTCTGCGGCCGTGGCAATCAACCGGCGAAGCTGCACGGCATGCGCAGGGCTGGTCGCGTGCAGCGACGATTTCTCGATCCTGATCCCGTCAGCCTGGGTGAGTAACGCTTCGGCGGCCCGGTTGGCGAACAGGATCTCGCAGTTCGCCGCCACGATCAGCACGCCCTGGGCGATGCGGTGGAGCGCCTCGACATTGGCACTCCTGACGATCTCAGCACGCGAGAGCCGCAGTCCCACGCCCGCCGCCCGGACCAGATGCGGCCCGATACGGCGCAGCCGATCAAGGTGCTCGGGGCCGAACTCTCCTGTCGCGTCGGCCCGTCCGCAGGTGAACACGACGCGCACGTCCGGCTCGTTGGCCAACACCACTCCGATCGAGTGGCACATGTCGCCGGGCCGGCAGAAGTCGTTATAGAATTCCGAGCGCTGGTACACCTCGCGCGGCAGGAGGTCCCAAATCGGGATCAGCGTGCCGGCGCTCAGCCTGGCGATGCGCGGCAGGAACACATTGGTCTTGTAGTAGTACTGCGCATAGCTGAGGTCCGCCTCCGGCGGCATGCGAACCGAGTTCGCCTCACTGTGCAACGTCCTTGCGTTCTGAAACGTCAGCTTGGTGGCGGCGCCCTCGAGGAAATCCGACAGCGTCTCGAGAACTTGCCGCCAGCGGCCAGGTTCGACCGCCGCATCGTAGATCTGCCCAACCATGCCGTCGAAGTCGTGCATGCGTGCCGGATTCACCGCTCCCTCGCCTGAAGGGGTTTTACAGTTTGCCGGAAGGCGGCTTTGCTGACAAGCACTCCTCGCCGCATCTCATATGTTCATACGAGGCGACGGCCTAGGGTCTGAATGTAGCTTTCGTGACGCCGTCAAGCTTCACTCCAACCGCATGTGGCGACGATGCAAACGTGGGCAGCACCTGGTACTCGAACCGATTGGAACGGTACGCATTACGAAACGCTTCTGACGGTACGCGAGACCGGCGGCAAGCTCGGGGCATTTGCATCCGCTGCTGGCCCGGGGGACGGACCGCCGCGCCACCGCCATCTCCAGTCCGGCGAACTCTTCTCCAAGGGCGGCTGCGCTTCTGGTGCTCGGGGGAAATTTCCGAACGTACCGACGGAGAAATATTCTACATCCCCGCTGGCGTTGAACACACGTTCGTCGTCATCGAGCCTGCGCGATGGATCGCCATTCTGTCCCCGGGTGGTCTCGAAAGTTTTTTCCCGGCGGTTGCCGTGCAGGGACTGGAGATTCCCCGCGACCTAGCGGCTATCAAGGAGATTGCGGCCCAGTTCGATATGGAGATTACCGGGCCACCCTTTACGATCGCTGAGCCATAGCCAAACTGGGCAACTGGCGAAGCCTATGGACGGCTTAGTCGTAGGGCGATCGGCATTGCCGGCGCGGACCGTGATATGGCTGGAATGTATTGTCGGATGCCCTGTATGAGCGATAGTGATCATAGCACCAGCTGATGTGTCGATTGCCGACCACGTGCGGCTGACTCATGGCGCCTCCAATAATGGCGCCCAACGCAAATGCTGCCGGAGGAAACCACCAGCCGTTATGTCGCCGATATCCGGGACGGTGATGTCTATAGCCCCGATGACCACGCCAGTACCCGTGATTTCTTCTAAACATCAGGCGATTTCGATCGTACCGAACAGGGACCACGTCCGAGGAAGCGGACTGGACCTTTGGAACAAACGCCGGCACAGCACTGGCCGGAACGACGGTTCCCAAGGCAACTACAATTGCTAGCATGCTACGCATCATCGAATATCTTTTCATTGAAGTCTCCATTGGTTGATGGATTGCAACCGCCGTGAGCTCGCGCGTTGGACTTCTCGGCAGCATTCCCCTGTGTCAACGACGGCCTGCCGTCTCCGGTTCTTCGTTGATACAAGCCAGGAGAGGGATGTGCCGCGAACCCACAGCCCGGTCTCGGGCCTGAGACAGCCACAACTCCCTGTACTCCTGGGAGATGCCTTTCATTACGGAGCGCGCGGCGCCAGTGATTTCGTAGGCCCCGCAAAAGCCGCACTGAAATTCGCACAGCTGCGTCAGGAGATCGGCTTCGAGTGCCGTTCCCGCGCAGACTGGGCAAATAGACGGGTAATATCTTCTGCTTTCGAGCAATGTATCCATGGTCAAGACTGCCGATCTGTTCACAAATGCGGACCGGCCCAGCGGCCAGGGAACAGCCGCTGGGCTGATAGGAAGGCGCTCCTCCCTAAGCGCAAAGCGCTGGCTACCCAAGACTTAGCCCGCGCTACCACTCCTTGCGGCCGCCGATGGCCTCGAGGCACATCGAAACTTACTCGCACCCCATCTACTGAGCATGCCGGGAAACTATTCCATCCTGAAAGGCTGTTCGGGAATGTGCCGCGGCGGGCACTTTCCTTGCTCGCGTTTTGAAGGGAGCTGAAGCAGTTTGTTCGGGCAGCTTGAACATTGCGCGCCGAAGCCCAAGTCAGGGTCTCGTCAATCCACTGCGGCCGGCCACGGATAGTTGGGAGTTCGAGCGAATCGGTATCTCCCTGCTGACCGCCAGACGCGCCAGGCCGGGGATTTGCAAAGGTTCTTATTATCAGATCACTAGGCCCATCCGCGTCTTGAGGGCAAGGGCTGTAGCGCTTGCCTTCGGAAACATGTGACCGGCGTGGAATAAATTCCGCGATTGCTAAGTATATTGTGCATCAGACAAATCGGAAGCTCTGCCGGTGAGATGCCCCACCCCTCCACCTGCTGGACAGCCAGCAGTAAGCTTTTGAGGACCCGGGGTTGGCCCAGTCCACAGAGAACAAACAAAACGGAGAACCAGGAAATGTCGCAACCCTTCGAAGAATATCGGCCTTCCAAGACGCTCTGGTTCTGGTCACTGGTAGGCGCCGTGGTCCTCACCATGATCATCGGATTCACTGCCGGCGGCTGGACCTTGGCAGGAAGGGCGGCGGAAATCGCCAAGACCTCCGCCATAAAAGCCAGGGCAGAACTGGCCGCCAATCTGTGTGTCCAAAAGTTTATCACGGCATCCGACGCGAGCCAAAATCTGGCCAAGCTGAAGGAAACGTCTTCCTACCAGAGGGATGGTTTCATTACTGACGGTGGGTGGGTCAAATTCGCCGGAATAAAAAAGGATGCACCGGGCGCCGCCGATCTGTGTGCGGAAAAACTGATCGCGTTGGACGCGATTCCGACGAGCACTGTGTCTGAGGATCAGACGAAGGGCTGATGCCATACGTCTGCTGGCGAGAACCTCACAGGCGTATGTCGCAACCCGTAAGCCCTGACCTGAGACCCGTGGTGACTTGAAGTGCGGTGGCCCGAGCCAGACGCTACCTGGACGACGAATTGTGCATCTTCTCGCGGCATTGGAATCCACCTCGCCTCAAAGCTCAGTCGGGCTTCTACAAGAGCATAGGACGGCGTCCGGCAATCAACGCTCTCGTTTGTGGCTATGCGAGATTGCCTTTCCACATTCCGTGGCAGATTGCATGAAAGCGACGGCGAATCTCGGCCCGAAGGTCCTCAGCAAAGCCGGGCATCACTGGTCTATCTCTCTTGCCCGGTTCATTCTGATAGCTGCATCGCTCGCAGGATCCGCAACGGCGACTGGACTCCACCCCAAGGCTAGTCTTCTTGTTCTGCCTCGCTTTGCCACGCTTAGAGCCTCATCAGCCAACCTTCGTGTCGGACCTGGCATGGGGTACCAAGTTGAATGGGTCCTTATGCGCCCGGGAATGCCGCTGGAAGTCTATCAACAGTATGACAATTGGCGACGGGTCAGAGACTGGGACGGAACCAGCGGATGGATTTATGGAGCGCTTCTGTCAGGCCGCAGGGCGGGCGTTGTCGCGCCCTGGGCCAAGGACAACGTTGCCCTGCGCGACAAACCGTCCATTGGAAGTTCGGTTGTTGCCTGGCTGCAGCCTTGCGTGCGGGTAGAACTGACCCGATGCGACGGACAATGGTGTGCTGTTGGACTAGGGCCCAAATCCGGCTTCATCAGGCAGACGAGTATGTGGGGCGTCTATCCCGGCGAGGTGCTTTGAAGTGGCCCACGCGGGTCGAGTGGCTTTGCAGACGATCACAGGCAAGCATTCCAGAGGACGGATTGTTGAGCGACCCCCTATCTTGTGGACAACGTGCTGCCTGTTCCGGGCCGGAGCCTTCCACTCACCATTTTGTGAATCGTGGTGATGGCAAGCTGACGGGGTCACGAGCCTCCAATCACCAAGTGGAGCCGAAAGCCGATTTTGCCAGGCGAAAACCCTTCGGGGACTCTATGGCGCTGCTAAGCTGGAAGGAATAATGGGCATCAAATCAGTTGGAGCGGGCGTCGCATGTTTATTAGTTTCCATCACTTGGGTGCAGGCTGCCCCAAGACTCCTCTCGCAGCACGGCGCTTGGGGCGTCTATTCTTATCGCGCTGACAAGACAAGGTGCTATGTCTTGAGTGTCCCCGTTTCCAAACTGCCGGCCGGTATCGATCATGGCGAAAATTTCATAACGGTCTCGCGCACACCGGTCGAGGAACAGCCCGACGCAATCATGGGGTATCGGCTCAAGCCAGGGTCAGACATCCATGTGGTGATCGCAGACCAGCGCTTCTCGATGTTCACGCAGGACAACAATGCCTGGCTTCAGAACGCCAATGAGGATCGGTCAATGGTCAGTGCCATGCGGGCCGGGAGCAACATGAAGCTTTTCGCCACGTCTTGGAGGGGCACCCAAACCCAGTACGCATATTCCCTGATGGGATTGAGCGCCGCATTGCAGGCGAGTAGCGCGTGCAAATAGAAATTCCAATGGCCCTGCTTGTGCTGCTGACCTCGTCAAAGACCGGGTTGGTGAGAGGCCTTCATGGCCTCGACATCGACTGCGAGCCACCGCGCATGTCAGCAGGCTCACTCTCACCATCTTGAACGGGAAGGCATGAGAGAGATTTTCAAAACTGCTATCGTGATCACGTTGGTCGCGCTCGCAGTTGTCCTGCTTTTGCTGGCAGCAAGAGGTTTTCGCACCGGTCCGTCCGATCCGATTGTTAGTTCCGGTCATTCTCGCTTGCCTCTTGCAGACATCGGCCTTGGTTTGCCCGCAGCCTCTGATAGAGCGGCCTGAGCTGGTGATCATCCAGCTTGGCGGCACCCATTCACTCCCGATGCCAAGCACGACGCTTGAAGGTGTCGGGGCGTTAATCTCTTTAACGCCCGCGCCGATCTCTTCGTCCCCCGAGAAGGAGATACAGCTGTGATCCGTCTCGGCATGGGCGGGCAAAAATCCGGCGGCCTTGGAATAGTTTCCGGTGCTGTCCGGTATATTCCAAGACAGGCAAGCTAGTCGCCCCTCGCCTGTCAGGCCCAGCAGGCCCTCCTTGGTTGTCCTTTCACTGCTGGGCCTCCCTCGTCGAAAGGATCATCCACTGTCTGGCGCCAGGAATGACACGGCCGGCCACGAAGTAGCGGATTGCAGCGCTCGGACCTTGCGCAGCCTTTATGTTGCGGAATCCGCTAGGTGTGCCACTGGCGCCAAAAACTGTAGATGGGCTGGCAACTCTGGCGAGCCAGATGAATGTCAGTCGCGATTATCTCATTGAGAGAGCGAGTGGCTGGAAACACGGTTGATGGATCCAGTCCCAGGCGACGATTTGATCCCATCGGCAGGATCAGACCGGCAGCCAAGCAAATTGTAGTCGAGTGGGTTGGAATAGTTTCGGCTCCCAGTCAGTATATAGGGCCATGAAGGTGAACTTCGACGTCACTCCACACTTGGAGGACCTGTGGCGCTACAGCAGGGTGCTCACAAAAAATGACACCGACGCGGATGACCTGGTGCAGGAGGCGCTTGTTCGGGCACTCGGGTTGTCGCGCACCTACGACGCGTCGCGCCCGCTTATGCCGTGGTTGATCACGATCGTGCGGAACACATTTTTCACCAGCGCTGTCCGAGCTGATGCTGAGCGCCGTCGCTTGGCCGCTTATGCCCAACAATGCGACCCGTTGCTGATGCCATCACAAGAACACTGCGCGGAGCTCTCCAACGTTCAACGGGCGCTAGAGGGAGTACCGTCTGACCAAGCCGAAGTGCTTCATTTGGTCGCCGTCTTAGGCTTCACCTATTCGGATGCTGCCGCGGTGCTTGGGGTTCCCGTGGGAACAGTGATGTCTCGTCTGAGCCGCGGCCGGATTGCCCTGAAACTCAATATGGAAAAGACGAACGACGCCGCACGTGCTCAATTGAAGATAGTGGGAGGCCGTGATGTGGCCAAGTGACCGAATTTCCGAAGAGGAGATAAACCGGTTTCTTGACGGCGAGCTGTTGCCGTCCCGGAGGTCTGAACTCCAGGCGCGTCTTGCCCGCGAGCCCGAAGCAGCGGCGGAGGTATTCGCACAAGCACAGCGCATGGAAGCGTTGCGCAATCTACAGCCCCAGCGCCTGTTTCCCCCTCGATCAAGCCTGGACAGGGCCCAGGAGTTGGAGAACGCCTTCCGACGAAGGAAAGTATTTGCCGTGTTCAAATTGCAGCTGGCTGCGGCGGCGCTGGTCTTCTTGGGCTGGTCAGCCAATTCGTTGACCGAGCCGCTTCGCCAAGGCGGTCAAAAGGCGGATGAAACTTTCATTCTCGCCGCGCGGGACGCCTTACGGGTCGCCCAGCTCAATGCCGGCCCTGAGAAGGGCAGCGAGCCGAAGCAGGATAAGATCGAACGGCTGATCGGAGCGGTAAACATAAGCATGCCCGCTCTTCCGACTGTTTGGCAGGTGAAGGACGTTCAGGTTCAACCCTGGAACGGGAAGCAGAGCCTGGTTGTGACGGCGGATACCCCAAGCGTCGGCCGCATTACGCTGGTGGCAGTTCCCATGAACGGGGAAGACGCCGTCCCCCCAACTCCGGCCACTGATGGTCGAGTGCCCACCGTGTACTGGCAGTCAGGTGGCACGGCATATGCGCTGATGGGTTCTGCCACGCCGGATCGCCTAGAGAAGGAAGCAAAGGAAATCGAAGTGGCTAGCCGCAGGAATGTCGCCCCCAAGGTCAGAGGTTAAGCTGCTGATCGGCCGTAGCAGGGACGAACGGATGGCTCAGGAGCACGGCATTGAGGGCTTTGGAAGCTTGGCAGTAGGTGACTGAAAACTGGAATTTGCGAGCGGTATCGGCCTGATTTTCGCAGGACACAAACTTGCGGTCGACGTGAGGCCTTGCAAAATTCAGCGCATCGGTTGGGCGCCAATGAATACGGTTACTGCGGCGTTGCAGCTCTAAGCCTTTTCGATCGAGGAAGTGCGAACGCGCGAGCACTTCCTTAGCGGTCCGGCGTTCCGCGGGGTTTATGCCGGACCGCTCACGTTAGATGGCGCATCGGAACGCGATTTCACCGATCTGCAGATCGCTGGCGTCGAGAAGCGATTTCGCATCGTGCACACGCAGAGCTAGATAGGCGGCCATGGGGCTTGCGCCCAACTCTATGCCGAAGAGACGCTCCAGCTGGCGCCCGGAGCAATTCAATCTGGCCGCCATCTCGGTGACCGACACCTTCTCCTGGAGGTTGCGGTCCATCAAAAGGAAGGCCGCTTGACCGCGCGGCTTGAAGCTTCGGGAAACAGGTCCCCTACGGGCTTACATTCGAGATGCAGCCGGGCCGGGGGGCACGAAGGAAACATGGCGAAACACGGACTGTCAGCACTCGATGCGGATATTCTGAGGACGACCTTCCAAAAATCGGTCTTGGAAGAAGGCATCCCGGAGAGCAAGTGGCGAAAATACGCTGAGGAACTTGTCCGGGTATATACCGGCTCCCCGATCGTAGATCCTCGGTTGGTGGACTTGATCGTAAGCAAATAGCACAGGGAGAGCCTCTGTGCTTACGGCCGGTCTTGCCGGGCACCGCGGCACCACCGCGCCGCCTTCCAAATGGCCAACAATGTGAAGGCCGGGCGGACGTCCATCCAGACCGTGAGTTTGGCGCTACCTGGCTCTCGCTCGACGGGGTGCGGAACTTGAGCTCCGACATCACCAATCTCAGTTGTCTCGTTCACGACAGCGGCTGTGAACTGGCTGGCTTCAGCGCCTGCTCCAGCCTTCACACACGCTTCCTCAATTGCTTCCCTTCCGTCTGTGAAAAGGCAGGCGGCACCCGGCCGGGGAGCTGGGCAAACTTCCTAGCCGACGTGCAGCTGGCTGTCGGCCACAACGTTCTGGGGCGGAAGCGGATGCTCTAGCCGTCCGGCCCGGTTCCTCTCGGCGTCCAGAAGTTGCTCCTAGGTTATCAGGCCGTTCAAAAATAGCTTGAGCAGGTGGGACGCGATGCGCTGGGCCTGCTGCTTGAGTACGGCAGCGGGCGAGCCCTGGTCTGCTCATCGCAGAGTGCTGATCTCAATCGGGCGTCGCCGAGGGGCAGGTCCGATCTTTATGTCAGTCGCTGAAGTCTGGCTGGTGAAGACGTGCCAAGACATCAGCACCCAGTCGAGTTCCGGTTAAAGGCATAGTAAGACGCCGGCCTCTTGAACAGCCAATCCAGTGAACTAAATCATGACCGCCGGCGCCATCGGGGCCGGTATGCCGGCCGGAGAGCATCCGGTGGCAGAAGACCTTGTATCCATATTGCTCAAAGGAGGATGTGGCTATGAGAACCACTCTCGACTTTTCTCCCCTATTCCGGTCGAGCATCGGCTTCGACCGAATGCTGAACGCGCTGGAGGCTGCAAGCCGCGTCGAAACTATCGACAACTGGCCTCCCTATGACACCGTCAAGACTGGCGAGCACGACTACCGCATCACCATGGCGGTGGCCGGTTTTTCGCAGGACGATCTGACCATCACCCAGGAGCAGAACATGCTCATGGTGTCCGGTCAAAAGGCTGGCGAGGACACCGGCCAGTATCTGCATCGCGGTATGACCGAGCGTCCTTTCCAGCGCCGCTTCGAGTTGGCCGACCATGTGAAGGTCATAGGCGCAAGCCTAGTCAATGGCCTGCTGGCGATCGATCTCAAGCGCGAGACTCCCGAGGAAATGAAGCCCCGCAAGATCGAGATTGCGGCCGGCGAGGCGCTGCCCAAGGTCGAGACGAAGCAGATCGAGGCCGATAAGCAGGCCGCCTGAAGCCGCTCCCACAGCGCCAATTGGGCACGGCGTCAGGCAATCCCCGGCGCTGGCGGGAACAAACGAACAAACAGAAGGAGAAGAACAATGAATGTCCGTGATCTGATCCCCTGGAACCGCGGCAACGGCAACCAGGTTCCAACTGTGTTCCGCGATAGCGAGCGCGACCCATTCCTGTCCCTGCATCGCGAGGTGAACCGGCTGTTCGACGACGTCTTTCGCGGCTTCGGCTCGAAACATCCCTCTTTCAACACTCCTTCCGCCTTCAGCGGCGGTTGGCCGAGCGTCGAGATTTCCGACAGTGAGAAGGAGATCAAGGTGACAGCCGAGATACCTGGCCTCGAAGAGAAGGACATCGAAGTTCTGCTCGACGACGGTGTGCTGACGTTGAAGGGTGAAAAACACTCCGAGACGGAGGACAAGGACCGGCAGTTCTCCGAGCGTTTCTATGGCCACTTCGAGCGGCGCATCCCACTCGGCTACGAGGTCAAGGACGACAAGGTCGACGCGCGCTTCAGCAATGGTGTGCTGACCGTGACCTTGCCCAAGAGCGAGAGGGCGCAGTCGCAGGTCAAGCGCATCGCCATCAAGAGCTAACGCATGGCAGGCGCCGGCGGCGGGCCAGCTGCCGCCGCCGGCAGCATCCTTCGCCAGACAGGGAGGGATGAACAATGGAGATGACGAGACAGGTCGACAGATCAACCAGAATGCCAGACCCGCAGGGGTGGCCGTCGAACGACAACCTGCACAAGCCCCTTTCGATGGGGCGCTCGCTCTTCACAGACGATGCGGTCGCGCGCATCTACAAGCCGTCGCGCGCGGTGACCACGTTCGGCAAGGCACGCTCGAAGGGCTGGCGCCTCGTTTTCGAGCGACGCACAGCGCCGTTCATCGAGCCGCTGATGGGCTATACGAGCGGCGACGACACGCTGGCCCAGGTCGAGCTTGGCTTTCCGACATTGGAATCGGCCATCCGCTACGCCGAGCGGCAGGGCCTGACCTATGTCGTCCAGACGCCGACCGCGCTGGTCGGCAAGGGCCGTTGCCTGCGGCTCGATGAGATGCCTGCACAGGCCGGGAGTTCTACGCGCGCTTCCTCAGATGCTGTGCTTGAGCGGCTCGGACTTGCCGTCCTTCAGGAGAGCTACGGGCGCGCCCTCGACAGTGCCGCCAATCGCAACGATCCCTCCGGATCGGATGGCTGGACATCGCCTATGGACCTGGTCCGCGATCTGACGCTGCCGCTGGAGGCGAAGCGCTCGATCCTGATGAACTGGGTCTTGACGGAGTACCTGATCGACCAGGCGACCAATGAGTGCATGCCTGAAAACAGTCGGCCGTCGCGTCTCGATGAGGTCGAGCAGGCGCTGCTCGCGCTCGAACGCGAGGTTGCCGCCAACCGGGATGGTTCAGGCAAGAGAGCCTCGCTCTCAGTGCGACGGCAAATGGCTGATCGGCGTGGCGACGCCGTCCTATGCCGCCTTCCGCTTTCCCACGACAATGCGCCTCCCGCGTCTCAGCCGACGCAAATGAGGTCGAAAGCCGTCGCTGAATCGGAGCCCTTCAACGGCCGCTATTTGATCCTCGACCTCCGATAGCGGACCGTCCGGACCGCCCATTTCAGCCATCCTCGAACTCGGTACTGCTGATCCCGATCGCCTTGGCGTCGGCGAAAAGCTTCTGAATAGCCTCCGAGACCGAGATCACGTTTGGACTGGCTGCTCAGCCGCCTTGTCGAGAAGTTTGACGCGGCGAGTGCTCATGCCGCCCTCACCCGACGGAACATAAGCGAAGGTTCGCTTCCCGCCTCTTATTTCGGTGACACGCAGCCAGTTTTCTTCCTGATGCCTCAATGTGACCGGCTGGCCGAGGTGTGCTTCTGCCGCTTTGAATGGCACCTGGGCCATGACCACCTGCGAAGACACAACGACCCGCCGGCCATAATCTCAACTCGATACTCCGACCCTCACGTCCGCGATTGTTACCCAACCGCGATTCAATTAGTTATAGCTAATTAGCTCTAGACCTTTGCATGGTATGTTGCAGCCCGCATGGAAAGGCCCATCTGACCACGCGGCGGCTCGGTGGTTTGATCTCGCAGGGCAAAACCACCGAGCCTAACTGGCAAAACCGTAGCCAGCTTATCTGAAATTAGCATCGTGGCCATTGACCCGGGTCATTCAAACGGACGAACAAAGAAGACAACGCGACGTCAGGTTCCAGTGTCGAGCGCAGCGGCACCCAACCTGAAAATTTCAAGCTTCTCGCTGTACGAGAGCCGTACCCTTTCGCCGCATCGCTTGCAGGTGAACGTCGTTACGGACTTGACCCACGAGCCTTTCCTGACCAGTGGGGTTTTGCAGCTCGGACATTGAAAGGTCAGGTTTTTGTCGAGCAGCTGATTGGATAGAGCCATTTTCATCTTCTCCCAAGATGAAATGGCCGTGCAAGGCTGGTGCCAGGACATGCGTATTAGAACGACACATTGGCGGCGGATGGGGGTTCTTGGTCAGTGTCAATGCGACGTTGGACGCTCTCGCCCATCGAAGCTGACCGCCATGGCCCTACCAGTTGCGAATTTCACGATAGCAGCCGTAAGGGCCTCGTCGGTATCGGCGCAACCAGGCGCGCGTGCGCGAAGCTCCTGGATGGTTTCCCCGATAGAGATCACATCCCCTTGGCGACAGTCGGGACGTACAGCTCGTATAAGCTCTTGAGTGGTGAATCCAGGCGGAAGTATGCGCTTCAAACTGCCCATCGGGACCCCTCGCTGACAAACAGAAGAAGACGGGATAATACCCCGAATCTTGGCTGCAGCGAGTCCGACTGAAGTCCCAGCAATTAGTTGACGGCGTGACCATCATTCTGTCTTGTCAGCGCGCGGCGGACCTGTAGGTCGCCTGGCCGACGGGTAGCTCTCAGGCACTGCGTCGGCCGACTTCACTCCCCTTGCTACCGGCGCCGGACCGTCTTTGAAGAGCCGCCTGCAACCTTGCAGCGGCCAAAAGAATGCTGTCCGGTATCGGTTCGGGAGGATCGACCTTTTCCATGGCTGGGCAGCGTAAAGCGGCTCAGTCGGCGCTTGTCAACCGGGAATGATGATCAGCGCAGGACGGCTAACTACCCAGTCCGCCGCCAGCCAGAAGCCGCCCGCCATAAAGACAAGCTCCACGATTGCAACCACGAGGATTCGCATGCGACGCCTCCGTCCAGTTGTGGATCACAATAGCACTTCGACGTGTTTTGCCCAAATTGCCCGCCGCCCCATTCACGGCAGCGGCGGGCGTCCCTGGGGATGAGTAAAAGGGACTGCCTGGGCGTTGGTGAACCAAGCTGAGATAGACGCTGCAATTTCGGTGCCAATGGAAACTGTGGCCGCTATGAAACGGAAAGCCGCCGCGTGGCCTCCCGCGACGGGCTTCTTTATGGAGTGGATGCATCCTGTAAGGAATCGACCACTTAACCTCCGCTACCGGACAATGTTCCCGCGCACAAAAAGCTCGCCGGCCGGAGCTAACAGGCTTTGGTCATCGCACTATCCCTGGCGCCACGAAGATGATCTCTTTGCCGACCGTCTTCCCATCGGAAGTTTGTCTCTGTCAGCGATGTCGCTGAGAGCGCGCACAAGCATCTTCGCCTCGTTCGAAACACAGGAATAGCAGCGCTGGCTACCTTGGTTGCGGGCTTGGACGATACCCAGCTTGGCCATACCGCTCAAATGCTGTGAAAGGGCGGTCCGTGACCCACCAATCAGTGCCACCAGGTCGGAAACGGATCGCTCCCCCTCAACGAGGTAGATGACGATCAGCAGCCGTTTGCGGAAACCTAAGGGTGCAAACAGCTCCGAAGCAAGGGACATCTGTTTTAGCCTAAGCCGTCGCCTGACGCGGGAACGCCTCCGAAGTGAAGGATCAGCTTTGATTTCAGCGAGACGCTGTCTCACGTACTCAAGCCCACCTCGCCGCGCTAAACACACCAGAGCCCGCCACTGAGGGGACGGTGGCGGGCTTTGTTTGAAAGCTGTCGAGCAACTTTCCGGCGCTCCTGTCCGGGGGGTGTCGAGGGACGCCGGGGAGTGAACCTGGCCAGATAGAATTGGTTCCCGCCGCAAGCAAAAAAGCCCGCCGGCCTGAGCCAGCGGGCGGGTGGTGAAAGGCAGATGTTTCAGTTAGTCGACCGGGCCTGTAACGGTAATCGACGAAGCAGTCAGGGCCGTAATAGCGGACAAACGTTCACGCTTGGTCAGAGCAGGCTTGTCATAGGTTTTCTTCATGGTGGTGCTCCTCGCTTACCTCGAACCCAAAATGCGTTGCGGCAGCGAGATTTGTCAATCGCCCGTCGTGAGATCAGCAGTTTTTGCGTCGATCCTCGTTTTTGCATTCGCAGCACAGGGGGTATACGGTGGCCTATCGGCCGCCGTTTTCGCCGGATGCGTCCGACCGTGAGAGAGAACCATGCTCTTGCCCGAAATGGGAAGAGAGCTATGCCGCAATCCACTTTTCGCAATCATATCTTGAAGGCACTAACGCCCGCGGACTTCGCGCTGGTGCGGCCTTCATTGCACCCTGTCGTTCTCGGCATCAAGACGCCGTTGGTGGTGGCCAATGAGCCCATCAAACTTGTCTATTTTCCAGAGGCGGGTGTTGCTTCCGTCGTCGCCACGCTGGCCGGCGGACATCAAAGCGAAGTCGGCGTCATCGGACGCGAGGGCATGACTGGTCTTGCACTGGCGCTCGGCCAAGACAGGTCGCCAGACCAAACTTTTATCCAAATCGCCAGCAACGGATCGTGCCTGTCAGCAACAATGCTCCGCACGGCACTGGCCGAAAGTTCGAGCCTCCGCGATACCGTGTTGAGATATGCTCACGCTTTCATGATTCAGTCGTCACGCACATCGCTCGTAAACAGCCGCTCGAACATCGAAGAGCGATTGGCGCGTTGGCTGCTGATGGCTCATGACCGCGTGGATTCCAATAGGATCGAACTGACCCATGAATTCTTGGCTATGATGCTTGGAACCAGGCGCCCCGGCGTGACCACGGCAATGCAAATGCTGGAATATCGAGGCCTCATCAGCGCCAAACGTGGTGCGGTTGAGATCCTCGATCGCGCCGGATTGGTCATTGTGTCAAACGGTGCTTACGGCGAGGAAGAGCAGCGCCCATTCCGTAAATTACATGCCCAGCCACGCGAGAGTTCTGTCCCTGACGTTGCATGACAGGCCGCCAGCCTGCCCACGATACATGTCTTCCGCTCGACATTTGCATGCAGGACGGAACGCTGCGCCAGCCGATGGGCGCTTAGACGAGCTGTCTTCGCTTCACCGGCTCTGCGCTCCGCGTCGATGACCCCGCGAGATTGGCGGTCGGTTCGTACGTGCCTGAGCCTGTCTACCTGCGTGGCATCTTTGGCCCTAAAAAAGGTCGGCCGCGCCCCTCGGCAGAAACGCGGGGTGTTGAGGCCCGGACCTCAACCAGCGGCGAGCCTGGAGAGGCTGCCACCAAGCCCCAACCTCCGCCTCCGAAACTTTGAATGGAGCATTCTAAGGATCCGGAGGTCCGCACAGCAGGCGAATTGTTTCGGCACAGTGACCTCAGCCGTGCTGCCGAGGGGCGGATATTGCAGGGACCAAGCACTGACGTGGCGCGCTCGGCGCGTCCAACTGTTAATGACCTCCCCCCGCGTTCAGCTCTCCTTCTCGAGCTCCTGAAAAGCATTTCGAATGGCTGCGACTAGCGTCGCTATCGAATAAGGCTTCTGCACCCATCCCAGCGGTCTGGCCGCTTCAGCTCGAAGCTTCACGTCGCGATCACCATGCGCCGTCGTAAAGATGCATCGTATGCCATGGTCGCGGTACAATTCCAGAGCGGCCTCGATGCCGTCCCGCTTGCCTAGCAAGCGGATATCCATGAGGGCAAGCACCGGCTTGGTCGAGAGCGCCATGCTTATCGCCTCATCGGCGTTGGTGGCGAGGCCTGCCAGCGAGAAGCCTTCGGCCAGCAGTCCGGCCTCTATGTCCAGCGCGATCAGATAATCGTCTTCGACGACCAAGATCACTTGGCTCCGAGTGGTTTCGGCCTGTCCGCCGCTCATATCATCCCGGGAGAACACCACCCGCGGCTTGAAGGATCGATTGACGTCCGCCGCGTGGATCAACTCATGTATTGCTGCTTTAGCTGGCAAGGCCATTCTCCTGGGGCATCTGACGAAAGGTCACGGTGCATCTGGACGGGTGCCGGCTGACTTCGAAAGTCCCGCCGATCTGTCGCACCAAGCCTTCGACCAGTCGCAGGCCTGACGAAGAGGAGCGCACAGAATCCAATTCGAAGCCCGGGCCCTCATCCTCGACCACCAGGCCAATGCGTCGGCCGTTTTGCCTGATGGAAACGCGAATGGTTCCATGCCCATTTCCGGGCAAGCCATACTTCACGGCATTGATCAAAAGCTCGTTGATAATGAGCGCCAGCGGCATCGCAATGTCGTTTGGCAGTTGGATCGGATCTGCCTGGCAGACCAATTGAACGGCTGGAGGGAACATCTGTTTTGCCGTCTCGCAAACAGCTCCCAGGAAAGGTTCAGCACCGAAGTTGATGGCATCGGGCGTGTCATAGAGGACCCGCTGAGCGGCAGCCATGGCGGCCACGCGCTTGCTGGCCTCATCCAGAACGATCCGAGCCTCCGAACTCTTGCTCGTCCTCGCGGCCACCGAAAGCAGGGACTTCAGCATCATCATGTTGTTCTTGACGCGATGATTGAGCTCGTCGAGCAAGATCCGTTGCTGGCTTTCGGCCTGCTTACGCTCGCTCACATCGACCAGCATGTTTATGGCGCCGGTGATGTTTCCAGCCGCATCGCGCATAGGGGTCGGATATGGGATGAAGGGAACCCGGGTACCATCCGGCCGCTCGGCCACCGCTTCATATCCCCGGATGGGCCGCCCCTCACGTAGTGAGACAGCCATCGGACATTGATCGTGGGGAAGCGGCGTCCCATCCGGCCAGTAAAGCTTCCATGTCACACACCATTCGTCGGTGCCAATCACGGGCGTTCGGCCGGCGAGTTGCACCGCCGCTTCATTGAAGTAGGTGATCTTCCCGTCGCGATCAGTGGTGTAGATCGCGGCAGGAATGGCGGCGAGCAGGTCTTGAAGGTGGCGCTCGCTGTCTCGTATCTTCGTTTCCGCTACCTTTCTTTCAGTTATGTCTCGGGCGATTTTGGAAGCTCCGACGGTACGGCCTGACGCATCCCGCACCGGCGATATTGTAAGAGAGATATCCACCAGCGTTCCGTCTTGGCGGCGGCGAACCGTTTCGAAATGATCCACGAGTTCGCCGTTGCGGATGCGACTCAATATCAGCGGCTCCTCATCCAGCCGATCCTCGGGAATGATAGTGGTGATGGGCTTGCCTACCATCTCCGCGGCCGTATAACCGAATAAGCGCTCGGCACCGCGGTTCCAGCTCGAGACGATGCCTCTGAGATCTTTGCTCACGATGGCGTCATGGGACGACTCCACGATTGCCGCCAGTCGCTGGGCCGCATCCTGTGTCCTCACACGCTCAATCCCGAACCCGAGCTGGCGCGCGATTGTCCGAGCGACTTCAATCTCTTCTGCCGAGCAATCATGCGGCTCGTCGAAGTAGGCCATGAATTTGCCCAGCAGACGCCCGCCTTCGGTTATCGGAATGAAACAAACTGCGCCGATGCCTTCTGTTCGGATTGCGTGTCTCAAGGTGCTGGGGAGCTCTGCCTGTTCCACATCGCGGATGCAAATGGGCGGCGGGTCGTGGTCTGCTGCGGACCAGGGCGAATGGCCTTCCACGGCGATTCGATACGCGTCCGACAAGCCGCGCCACGCGACAAACTTCATGATCCCGCCTTCCAAAAGCAGAATGGAAGCGCGCTGACATCTTAGACCGCGCTGGATGGCGCCGAGCGCAGCCTCGTAGACGTCTTCCCGGGTATGGGCGTGCTGCAGCATTTCCGTCAATCGATGCAGCGCAGCCTGCTCCTCGGCCCTTTGGGCGAGTGTCGCCTCAATCGCTTTTCGCTCGCTGATATCGTGCTGCACCCGTACTGCGTAACGAAACCGTCCGTTGCCGTCGTAAACGCTGGAAGACGTCACGACAGCCCAGAAAAGCGATCCGTCCTTACGGACGAACCGCTTCTCGATTGTGTAGCTTTCGATCTCGCCGGCAACCTGTTGGAAATATTTCGCGCGATCCGCCTCGACGTCGGAAGGGAAGGTCCGATCGAAAATCGATCGACCAACAAGCTCCTCCTGCGTATAGCCCAAAAGACGGCATAAATGTCCGTTCACACGCAGCAGCCGACCTTCAGCGTCAGCTTCCACTATTCCCACACCAGCGCTGTGGTAAGTCAGGGCAAGTCTCTGCTGCTGTTCGCGCAACAACTCTTCTGCTTCGACCTTTTCAGTCACGTCGATGGTGATGCAGCGCGTGTTGAGGAACCGACCGTCATCCGAACGCACGTTCGATGTTATCTCCACCCAACGGATGGAGCCGTCTCTGGCGCGCAGCCTCGCGCGATAATGTTGAAGGTGCTCATGCCGAGAGAGACGGTTCAAAATATCGTCGATTGCGGTAGGATCGGCGTGAAATTCCCGGATGTTGCGGCCGATGTATTCCTCCGAGGCGTAGCCGAGCAAGTTCAGTTCGGCTCGATTGGCGCGCAAGATAGTGCCATCATGCGCCACCAGGTGGAGAGCAACGGCTGCATTCTCGAAGAAATCTTCCGTCTCGCTGGCGGGGAGCAGGACCGCACCGTGCCCTTCCACTTCTCCACGGCCCAAGGATTTCGCGCCAGAAATGCTGGAGGGCAAAGCTCGTTGTTCCATGAAAGGCTGAATTCCCCCTAAACGCACATCAACGCCCGACGTCACAACAGGTTCCAACCGGCTGCACAATTAAATGTTGATGGTGGGAAGGCGTGAGCCGGTGCTGGGCTAGCAAATCCGGTAACTCGATGATTTCGAGCCATTCGCCGCAGGCTTG
Source organism: Mesorhizobium sp. CO1-1-11 (assembly GCF_020164995.1). NCBI lineage: Bacteria > Pseudomonadati > Pseudomonadota > Alphaproteobacteria > Hyphomicrobiales > Phyllobacteriaceae > Mesorhizobium > Mesorhizobium sp. CO1-1-11. The sequence goes on along the minus strand of NZ_JAIUHE010000012.1, from coordinate 33,141 downwards.
CACATCACCGCGACCTGGCGCTTGTCAGACCTATCCATAAAGCAGCCCGTCAAAGATTTGGGTTTCCCGGCTTGGCTTCTGCCGAGAGGCCGCCCGCGCCAGAAACATGACGCAAATTAGCTGCGGAGCGGTTGATATTCTTATCGACGCTAATACATCCGCATCGGGCAGCTGTCGGAGGAGACCTCCTTGGCAGACGACTTCCGACCAAAGGGATGCCCAGTGATTTCGGGATGGAGGAAGGCCGTGGAAGACCACGCCGGCGCGGAGCCCAATGTAGCTGACTTCGTCATTCACAAGGTTCTGGACACGTTCGAATACTCCGACCGCGGCGCGGTGGTCACGATGGTCGATCCCCAGGGCGCACGCATGCGTCTCCACGTCACCATTGTCAGCGGGGAGTTGCTTTGCGAACAAATTGCCGAAGCGCTGGAGCAGCGATACGGGGAATAGAACGTCTACTTCAACAGCGCGACCATCCTGTCGATCGCGCTGGGAAAGCCGTTCAGCGCCAGGGCAAGCACCGTCTCCTTGCCTCCGTCCGCGGCCCCCCTGACCTTGAGGCTGGTGCCGTCGCGGCAGGGTGGCCAAGGTCCCATCAAGACTCAGGTCGACAATGCAGCCGCCGGGCAGGCAGGTACGGAAGCGCAGAGGCGGCAGTGCCCGCCCGTCGAGTACGACAGCGTCCGGATGGAGTTCCTCCAATACCTTCTCTGCCTCAGCGCAACTTGCAGCCATGGCGACGTTGAAGCCCGCTTCGACCAGAAAAGCCTCGACTTCAAGCCCGATCAGAGGTTCGTCCTCCAAGATGAGGATGTCGGACGTTCGGCGGTCAGTGCTATACCTCTGACTAAGGCCGCTGCTCCGTATGGATCAGTGGCTCTGTAGGCTGCCATAGCTAGAATGGCGAGTCACGAGTTTGCCCGCCGACCGGAGCCAGCAGCGCGAGATTCGAGGGTGGTCGCGCTGTCGGCCGCATGGCACGGTGGGAGATGGGCGCGCCGTCAGAGCAGCAATCGAACTCTGCGGACCGGAGGCGGCTATCTCCGCGGCCTGTTGCGCACTGGAGGCGAATTTCGCCGGTCGAAATGTGGACTACCGCTTTTGGTGTCAAGCTCAGGGAACTCATCGCCAACGCGGCCCAAGCGTCAAAACGCCGCCAGCCGCAAGCTGGCCTCTTCATAACGAGGCGGTTCCTTAGCCGGGCGGAGTGAGTATCAAAACCGACGGCGGGATCGCGGCCGCAACAGCCGACAAGCATTCACGCCTGGTCAGAACAGGCGTTTCATAGATTCGTTTCATGGCGGTGCCTCGGCATCTGTTTACGCAAAGCATCGGCGAGGCGGTTTCGCGGCGCAAGGCGCCACGCCACCGAGCCTAACTGACAACCGCCCAAGCTTCGACAACACTAGCATTGTGGCTGTGGACTGGCGTCATTCGAACAGACGGCAGGGTTCACTGTGGAACCGCATTGAGCAACACCCGCGCGGCGCCCCGTTTTCTGCACGAGAAAATGCCGCAAGAGCCGGGAGGAGCGCATTCGCGTGCGGTTTTCGGCGCGTCTCTGCTTTGGCAGTTGTTGAGGGCGCGACGCGGCGCCTCGGGCGCGCCGATCGGCGGCAGTCTACTCAACGGCAGCCGCCTGTCGAGCGCGAAGGCTCGACCGACAAGCTGATCAACGTGCTCGCGCACATAGGCTGCGAACTCCGCGCGCGTCTCACCTTGCGGGCATCACGCAGGCACCTAAACGCATGCCTGACAACTCCAGGGCTCGTCAGATTTCATCGCGATTGCATAGTTCTGCTTCTTTTTCCACGAGGCATCGAGCTTCTGCCGTTGTGGGCCCCGACGCGCAGCCGCTGCGGCCGCGTAGGGCACGGCGTCATCCCGCATCGAAGGCAGGCGCGCCCCGGGCCTGCCTTTCCTTTTTATCAAGTGTTCCTTGCTTCCGTCTGCAACTCGGACAGCGGCGGCAGCACGACAGCCGGATGCCGGCCTTCGCGCAGCATCAGTCCGAGGCTGTAGTCCATGGCCAGTTTCACCGCCCCCAGCGCGGTGCCGCCATCTTCAAGCGAACTGACGGCGATCCGTGTGGGCCATGCAAGTTCCGCCGCCACCCTTCCAACACTTTCCGTCATCAGCGGGTTTCGGCCGACCCCGCCGCCAAGCACGATCAATCCGGGATCAAGCATGCCGATGCAGCCGGCCGCCAGCCTGCCGATATCGGCGGCATGACGCTCGACGGCCACTATGGCCGGCCGTGACCCTTCAAGCGCGCGCGCGAACAGACCCTTGGCCGAATCCGGCGGCGCCCCCTCTCCGGAGGGCCAGTCGGCACGGCAACGCTCGATCAGCCCCCGTGAGCCGAGATAATGTTCGAGCCCCTCACGATAAGGCGTTTCGCTGGCTGACCACGGAAACGGCATGCGGCCAATTTCGCCGGCCGCACCGCCGGCGCCGCGAAACAAGCGTCCTTCGGTGATGAAGCCGAGCCCGATCCGTACGCCCACCTGCAGGAAGGCGAAGGTCCGGTGGCCCTGCGCGGCGCCAAAATGCATTTCGCCGATAGCCGCGCAGTTTACGTTGTTTTCCAGGATGATCGGCACCTCGATGCTACGGCGCAGCAGGTCAAGCACCGCGGACGGCCCACCAGGGCGGTCGAAACGATCATTGGATACAATGCGCGGCACCGCCACGGCGATGGCCCGCAGCGCGCGAAAACTCTTGCCGACCTTGGCCATCGTGGCATGCGCCACCGACAGGACGATGGCGCCGACCTCGTCGGCATCGCCGACGTTGGCTTCCGGAATCGGTTCTTCCGCAGATGCCAGCTTCTGTGTGTCCATCGAATAGGCAACCGCCCGCACCTGGGCGGCGCCGACATCGATGCCTATCGCGTAGCCCGCTCCCGAGCCGATGCCGTAGATGGTCGCGGTGCGGCCAATGGCGCCGCGTTCCAGGCCGCGTGAGGCGACGAGACCGAGCGCGCTCAGCTCCGACACGGCTGCCGACATCGTCGGCTTCGACAGGTCGAGCATGGCACCGAGCTTCGGCCGCGTGACCGGCCCATGCGCGGCGAGCACGCGCAGCACGGCTCGGGCGCTGTCGGTCAGATTGGGGATTTCCGCAGCCGTCATCTAAGCCGTTCGACCTTTGCCCTGAAATCCTGTCTCCGGTCGGTGCAGCGACAACGCCGCCACGACTCAAAGTCGCATCCCGTCCTCAATGCCCCATTGGTGACCGGTTTGGCAATTTACAAGGATGTCAGACTTCCGTCGGCGACCACGGCTTCAGCTTGGTATCGGTCTGCCGGTAACGGAAAACAATGTCGGTCAGGCCGGCGGCGTCCTGCATATCGCCGACGACAAGCTGGATGGCGACGATCTCCAGAATGGCATCGGCGATGGTATTGCCAAGGGCTGGGATGGAAATCACCACCAGCCTGTCGGCCGAAACGACGTCCATGCGCCGCGTGACCAGCACCGATGGGCAGCCGAAGCCGGCGACATCCTGCGCGATCTTCACCTCACGACCATCGCCGATGGCGATCAATCCGGTCGCCGTATCCTGCGATTCCATTGGTCCATGCAGATAGTTAAGCGTATCCCATCCGGATGCCGGCAAGCGAACAGCCTCGCGGATCAGCATCGCCGCCTCGCCGGCATTGGCGAAGCTGACACCGGCGCCGACGATGTCGATGGATGTTCTGCCCTGCAGCAGCCGCGCCGCCTGCCCGGCAGCATGTTCCGAGCCGGAGAGGACGGTCGCGACCGCGCCGGGCAAACGCGTCCAGTCGAAGCTGTTGCCGGCAAGGCTGTCGATCAGCATGCCAAGCGCCAGCAAGGTCCCGGTGTAGCCGGTCGAGCTGGCGCCATTGTCGTCGCCCGACTCCGTGGCAAGAACAGCGCCGGTCAAATCAGCCAGCGGATTGTGGCTGCCACGGCAGACTGCCACGCGTGGCGACGCGGATGCCTCGCGCATGACATCGAAAATTTCTCGGCTCTGCCCAGAGGCCGACAATGCGATAAAGGCATCGGCGGCCGCATCCGTGCGGCCATAGAGCTCTGTCGGCGTATAGGCGAAGGCCCTGATGCCTGAGGCGCGCAGATAAAGCGCGCCGGCCAGCGCCGCCTGGTAGCTGGCGCCGATGCCGGCAAGCCCGATCGTCTTGCCGGCAAAGGCTCGCAGATCGAGGCCATCGAGTGCCGCGGCCACTGAGCGCCTGCCGATCTCGAGACTTTCCGTCTGGCGCGTCACCGCCGGGCGATAGCCAATACGCTTCATCATTCAAACAGCTCCAATGTGGGAGGATAGCCCTGGCCGACGAGCAGCCGCCGGGCCAAGGCGACGCCGCCGAGCACCGGCGGCTCGCGCAGCAGCACGATCTGGCTCGCCGGCGACACTTCGGCCATGGCCTCGACGAATGCCTTCATCAGCATCGGCTGCTCCGAGATGACACCGCCGCCAGCCACGACCAGAGCAGGATTGGCGCCGCGTTGGATCAACAGTTCGACAAGCGCGGCAAGTCCTGCCCCGCCTTCCCTGATAACGCGGATGGCCAGAGCCGATCCTGCGATGGCCGCGTCGAACACGGCATTGGCATAGCGCCCCCAGACCGCGGCACCGCGCGTTTCGTTGAGCAGGATGCCGAGCTTGGTCTGGTCGTCAGTAACGAGTTCGTGCATCAGTGCGGCAATCAGCGGGTCGCCATCCTCGCCCCTGTCGAGGCTGTGGCGGACCGCCTTGGCGGCTTCGCGGACCAAAGCCGGCGCACTGCCCTCATCGCCGAGGATCCAGCCCCAGCCGCCGGCCGCCAGCATCTTGCCTTGGGCCGTGCGCGCCACCGCGATGGAACCTGTGCCGGCGACGACGCCGATGCCATCGCTATGGCCGGCGGCGGGCACCATCAGTTCGGCGTCATTGACCACCTGCACCGCGCCGCCGGTCCTGCTCGCCAGCAGCGCCTGGAAGCGCAGGCATTGTTCACCCGTGTCGCAGCCGTGCGCGCCGACTGCCAGCGCAACGGGCGCCACGCCACCGCACAACCCGGCGACGATGTCGGCGAGCCTCGTGGCATCGGTTTCCATCTGCCGAATACGCCAACTCTCCGTGACCAGCACCTCGTCGGCGATCGTGCGCTCGCCCAGGCATGCCATGATGCGCGTCTTGGTGCCGCCTATATCCACGCCTGCAATGATTTTCTGGGTCAAGACATCCACCGCGCATGCCGGACAGAGCGGGTTGCCGCGTCCGATCATTTAGTTAGGAAACTTTACAAACTATCTTCCCAGACGGCAACAACTATGATTTGGTGATCGTCGTAAAAAGCGCATCAAGCGCGATTGGGAGATTGCAACATGAGCAGGAGAAGGATTGGTCTGGCCCTCGCGGCCGCGTCTTTCGCATGGGGACTCACGGCAAGCGTGGCTCACGCTACCGACATCTCGTTCTGGACCTGGCGTCAGGAAGACAAGGCCGCCTACAACGAGCTTTTCACCGACTTCACCAAGGAAAACCCGGACATCCATGTGAAGTTCGAGTCGTTCCCGGACGAGAATTATCCGACCATCGTCTCCACGGCGCTGGCCGCCGGCAAGGGTGGCGATGTCATCCATACCCACGCCTATGGCTGGCTCGAGCAGTTCGTGAAAGCAGGCTATTTCGAGCCGCAGGATCTGACCACGGTTCCTTCACTCGCCAACCAGCCCGCCGATGCGCTGGTGGCCGGCACCTACCGCGCCGACAAGAAGGTCTATTCCCTGCCCTTCGCCTCGCAGACGCTCGGTCTGTTCATCAACAAGGACGTCTTCGCCAAGGCCGGACTGACCCCGCCGACCACATGGGCCGAATTCATAACCGTCAGCAAGGCGCTGAAGGACAAGGGTATCTATCCCCTGGCCAACGGCATGGGGACAAGCTGGTTCAACGAGATGTTCGTCGCCATCTTCACCAACCCGTTCCTCGGCCAGGACTTTGTCACAGATCTGACGTCGGGCAAGACCACCTTCAAGGACCCACGCTACATCGCGGCACTCGGCAAGCTGCTCGAATTGCGCAACTACATGCCTCCCGGTTTTGAAGGCATCGACTACGACACCGCTGGCCAGCTGTTCATCAGCGGCAAGGCGGCGATGCTGGCCGGCGGCAGCTTCGACATCGCCAGCTACCGGACCCAGAACCCCGCCATGAACATGGACTTCGTCGCCCCGCCAATGGCCAAGGCCGGCGGTGTGCCGCAGGCGACCAAGTTCTTTGACGGCGGTTACGCCGTTAACGCCAAGTCGGCCAACAAGGAGGCCGCGCTCAAGCTGGTCAACTGGATGGGCACCAAGGAATTCGGCGACAAGTTCTCGGCGTTGCTCGGCAACATCTCGCCGATCAAGGGCGTGGTCATTAAGGACGAGCTGCTCGCCCAGGTCGCCAAATTGAACGAGACCGCCATGCCGCATATCAATGTCGTCTACTTTCGTTTCGAGAAGCCGACGGGATCGGAGCTGCTTCAGGGCGACATCACCAAGATGATGTCGGGTTCGATCACCCCGGACCAACTGGCCGCCGACCTGACCGACGGCCTCGCCAAATGGTACAAGCCTTTCCAGGGCAAGTGAGATGAGCAGCGGTCGGCGCCACACCCCAAAAGCTTTCCCGTGGCGCCGGTCACTCTGGATCGCGTCGCTGCTGACACCGGCCTTGGTGGTCATGGTGCTGTTCGTGCTGTGGCCGCTGCTCTCGGCCTTCCGGCTTGCCTTCTATGAGTTCAACGGCCTGCAGCCGACCGGATTCATCGGCTTCGAAAACTTCCGCAAGGTGCTGTTCGAACAGCCTTATAGCGGCTGGACCTACAATGCCCTGAAACACAACATCATCGCCTTCGTGGCCCTGATGGTGTTCGAGAACGGCACCGCCTTCCTGCTTGCCTACGCATTGCTGAAGGCGCTGCCCGGCCATCGCATCCACCAAGTCATCGTCTTTCTGCCTGTCGTCTTGTCGGCCGTCATCGTCGGATTCCTGTGGAAACTGTTCCTGCATCCGCTGTTTGGTCTTGTGAACCAGACGCTGGCGCTTGTCGGCATCGGTGCCATCCCGTGGCTCGGCAATGAAAACACCGCGTTGGGCAGCATCCTGTTCGCCAATGTCTGGCACTGGCTCGGCTTCCCGACGCTGGTGTTGCTCGCCGGCATGCAGCGCATCGGCAAGGAGGTGATCGAGGCTGCCCGTCTCGATGGCGCCGGCGACTATGTGCTGATGACGCGCATCATCTGGCCGCTGATTGCGCCGAGCGTCACCATCGTCACCATCCTGACCTTCATCGGCAGCTTCAACTGGTTCGAAATCCCCTATGTCATGGCCGGCCTAACCGGGTCCCCCGGCGGCGCGACGGATGTGCTCGGCCTCTATTTCTACCGCACCGCCTTCGGCTCGACGACGACAGGCATTCAAGATTTCGGCCAGGGCAGCGCGCTGGCGGTGATGATGTTCGTCATCGTTGCCGGCGTTACCGCAATCGCGCTTCGCTATCTGCGCCGTCGCGAGATCGAACTGTGAGCGCAGCGGTCGGCACCAGGGAACCCGGCGAGCTATTGAAGAACGGGGCCATCCAGCTGATGCTGGCGATCAATGCCCTGATCATGATCTATCCGCTGTTCGTAATGGTGATGTCATCCTTCAAGACCAATGCCGAGATCTTCTCGTCGCCCTTTGCCCTGCCGGCGCACTTTTCGCTGGCCAATGCCGAGCGTGTGTGGAGCGAAACCAATTTCGTCCGCTACCTCGCCAATTCCCTCGGCATCACCATGGCCGCCGTGGCCTTGATCCTTCTGTTCAGCACCATGGCCGCCTATGCCATCGCCCGCTACCAGTTCAGGCTGAGCGCGCTGGTGCTGATGTTCTTCCTGAGCGGCATGACCGTGCCGCTGAAACTGGCCATCATTCCATTGTTCATCCAGTTGGATTCGCTTGGCCTGGTCGACAGCTATGCCGGCCTGGTGCTGGTCTATGTTGCCATGGGCATTCCCTCCGCGGTGTTCATCATGACCGGCTTTCTCAGGACCTTGCCTCGCGAACTGGAGGAGTCGGCGCGTATGGACGGTGCCAGCGAATTTCGCATCATGCGTTCGATCATGCTGCCGCTGGCGCGCCCGGCCCTGGTTATCGTTGCGATCCAGAATGCGGTGCCGATCTGGAACGATTTCTTCTTTCCGCTGGTGCTGATCACGTCCGACGATCTCAAGACGCTGCCGCAGGGCCTCACGGTCTTCGTCGGCGAATTCACCACCGACTGGGGCGTGCTGTTCACCGGGCTGACGCTGGCGGCCCTACCGATCACCTTGCTCTATGTCGTGCTGTCGAAGCAGTTCATCTCAGGCATCACGCAAGGTGCGGTGAAATAAGGCGCGGTGAACCAAGCGCTCAAAGGACCAGGATACCTTCAAATGGCGAACCAGAACAAGATCATCATCACCTGCGCGGTCACCGGCTCGATCCATACGCCGTCAATGTCGCCGCATCTGCCGGTGAGCGCGCAAGAGATCGCCGACGCCGCGATCGGGGCGGCCGAGGCTGGTGCAGCCATCGTACACCTGCATGCGCGCAATCCCGCCGACGGCCGGCCCGACCAGTCGACCGAGGCCTTTGCGCCTTTCTTGAAGGTGATCAAGCAGCGCTCCAATTGCGTCATCAACATCACCACCGGCGGCGCCGCGACGATGAGCGTCGAGGAGCGGGTCAAGCCGGCCGCGACCTTCGCGCCGGAAGTCGCCTCGCTGAATATGGGCTCCATGAATTTTGGTCTCTATCCGATGCTGGAGCGCTTCAAGACCTTCGAGCATGATTGGGAGCGCCCTTATCTCGAAGGCTCTCGCGACCGCATCTTCCGCAACACCTTTGGTGACATCGAGCACATCCTGCGCACCTGCGCGGAAAGCGGCACTCGTTTTGAAATCGAGTGTTACGACATCGGCCATCTCTATACGCTTGCCCACTTCGTCGAGCGCGGCCTGGTCAAGGCACCGTTCTTCGTCCAGAGCGTGTTCGGCATACTGGGCGGCATCGGCAGCCATCCGGAGGACGTCGCGCATATGAAGCGCACCGCCGACCGCCTGTTCGGCAATGACTATCATTGGTCCGTGCTGGGCGCCGGCCGCAGCCAGTTGCCGATCGCCACGCAGGCCATAGCGCTGGGTGGTAATGTGCGCGTTGGGCTGGAGGACTCGCTGTGGATCGGCAAGGGCCAGCTGGCAAAATCCAACGCCGAGCAAGTGAACAAGGTGCGCCAGATCATCGAGGGGCTCGGCGCCTCCATCGCCACCCCCGACGAGGCGCGGCGGATCCTGCAGCTCAAGGGCGGCGACAAGGTCTCTTTCTAAGGTAAAACACCAATGAGCGCGGTCACCGATCTCCGTTAGCTCGGCCGATTCATTAAGCTGCCGGCTGCAGGGCCGCCCTCAGCAGCATGCCAAAGAGGTCGCGCGGCTCGTCGGGGTCGGCCAGCAGATCGAGCTCCTCATAGAGGCCGGTCGCCTGCAGTTGATCGCGAACATATCGCAGTGCCGAGAAATCCTCGATCGCAAAGCCGACGGAATCGAAGAGCGTGATCTGCTTGGCGTCTCGCCGACCTTGCGCCTTGGCAGCGATCACTTGCCAGAGTTCGGTGACGGGATGGGTGGAATCCAGTTGCTGGATTTCGCCCTCGATGCGGGTTTGTGGCGGAAACTCGACGAAAATGTCAGAGCGCAGCAGGATGTCCTTGTGCAGTTCAGTCTTGCCGGGGCAATCGCCACCGACGGCATTGATGTGGACGCCGGACCCGACCATGTTATCTGTGAGAATGGTGGCGTTCTGCTTGTCGGCGGTAACGGTAGTGATAGTCCCGGCACCTTCAACCGCCTCCTGTGCACTCCCACAGATGGTGATGTCGAAGCCCATCTCGGCCAGGTTCTTCGCACATTTCAGCGAGGCGGACCGGTCGAGGTCATAGAGCCTGAGCCGATCGATGCCGGTCAGCGCCTTAAAGGCGATCGCCTGGAATTCAGATTGGGCCCCATTGCCGATGATGGCCATGGTGCGCGCGCCGCTCGGCGCCAGATACTTCGCGGCGACCGCGGACGTGGCAGCGGTGCGAAGCGCGGTCAGGATGGTCATCTCGGTGAGCAGCATCGGGTAGCCGTTGCCGACATCGGCGAGCACGCCGAAGGCCGTCACCGTCTGCAGGCCCTGGCGCATGTTCTTCGGATGGCCGTTGACATATTTGAAGCCGTAGAGGCGCCCATCGCTTGTCGGCATCAGCTCGATGACGCCGTCATGGCTATGCGAGGCGATGCGAGGCGTCTTGTCGAACAGTTCCCAGCGACGGAAATCTTCCTCGATGTAGCTGGCGAGCTCGGTCAGGAAGCGCTCGACACCGATGGCGATCACCAGCTTCATCATGCGGTCGACACTGACGAAGGGGACGACGTTCAGCTTCATCGTGTTCATGAAAAGCTCCCGGAATGGCTGCGGGTGGGGCGGTCCATGATGCGGCGGCCCATCAGGCTGGCCGTCAGGTCGACCAGCAGCGTCGCGGTGCGGCCACGCTCGTCCAGAAAGGGATTGAGCTCGACAAGGTCCAGGCTTGAGACGAGGCCGCTATCGGACAGCATCTCCATTATCAGATGTGCCTCGCGGAAAGTCGCGCCGCCAGGAACGGTGGTGCCGACTGCCGGAGCGATCGACGGGTCGAGGAAGTCGACATCAAGGCTGACATGCAGCAGGCCGTCTTCCGCCGACACGCGCGCCAGGAAAGCGCGCAGCAGCGGAGCGATGCCATGCTCGTCGATGGCGCGCATGTCGTGCACGGTTACTCCGGCCTCATTGAGCGCCGTTCGCTCAGCCGGGTCGACACTGCGCAGGCCCATGGTGCAGATACGCTTGGGATCGACCGCTGCCGGCAGCTCCGGAAAATAGCCCCCAAAGCCGGGCTGACCACTGGCGTAAGCAAGCGGAACACCATGCAGATTACCGCTGGCGGTGGTGTCGAGCGTGTGGAAGTCTGGATGCGCGTCGAGCCACAATACGAACAGCGGACGTCCGGTTTCGGCGGCGCGGCGCGCGAGGCCTGCGATGGTCCCGGCCGAGATCGAATGATCGCCACCCAGAAAGATCGGCATGGCGTCCTCGCTTGCGGCATAGGCGGCTTCGGCGATGGCAGATGTCCAGGCCGATATTTCGGGCAGGGCCTTCAGGGCCAGATTGCCATGCACGACGCGCTTTGCCGGAAGCGGCTGGACGGCCCTCAGATCCTCGACGATATGGCCAAGGCCGGCCAGCACCTCGGCCAGCCCGGCGGTCCTGAGCGCGCTCGGCCCCATCTCGCATCCCATCCTGCCAGCGCCATCTTGCACTGGCGCCCCGACGATTTTGCAACGCATTGTTTTCCCGACGACCAAGTTTCGAATGGCCGGGATGAGATCACGGTGAGCCGGCGATATGAAGCAGGTGAATTGGCAATCCGAAAAGCATTGTTTATCGTAATGGCAGCGAAATTGATCAAAATGGTACCTCAATGGACGCTCTCGATGAACGCCTTGTGACCCTGCTTCGGCATGACGCCAGGCGCAGCGTGTCTGATCTTGCCGTCGATCTCGGCGTCTCGCGCGCCACGGTCAGGACGCGCATGGAGCGGCTGGAACGATCCGGCGACATCATCGGCTACACGGTGGTGCTGCGCGCGGACGCCGTCGATCAACGCATTCGGGGCATCATGCTTATTGAAATTGAGGGTCATGCCGCCGACCGCGTCGTCAGGGCACTGGGCGGGTTTCCCGAAGTGTCGACTATCCATACCACCAACGGCCGCTGGGATCTGGTTGTGGAACTTGGAACCGCCTCGCTGACTGATTTCGATGCGGTGCTGCGCCGCATCCGTCTGATTGGCGGCATAACCGGGAGCGAAACCAGCCTTCTGCTAGCTACGCCGCGCACGACGCGAGCACGCCTAACATAGTACCGGCGCTCGGGATCGTCCGTGTTCTCGCACTAGAATTTGTCGAGCGGGTAAATCGGCCGCGGCACGTTCCTGAACGGCATTTTGACGTAGTCCATCGTCGACAGGGCACCGCAATCGCAGATGATGATCTCTCCAGCGATAGATTCAAAGTCCGCGCGGAAATGCTGTTGGGATTTCACAACGATGACGTCGTGTGCCGTCGGCTCTATGCTAAAGGCTCGGAATTGCTCCTGATCCAGCAACTGCGAGCGCTCAGTGACGACGAGCACCTTCACTCCACCGACCGAGATGACGGCCGTGGGACCAAAACTGAATTGGAGCCCGCCCAACTGCGGCCCGGTGCCTACAAGCTTTCCGTCGCTTAGACGCAAAAGCTTAGCCTCAACCTGCAATGGTGGTCCGCCAAAGCGCGGGTCCATCTTGCCGCCCAGGGAAACGGAAACGGTATCACCGATCTTCGCATTTGATAGCTGGTTAACTGTCCCGGCATCAACCATTGGGCCAAAACACGCATTCTGGACGCGCGCCTTCAAGAGTGCATCGAGAAGCGCGGTGGCGTCGCCATACGCGCCGGCACCCGGATTATCGGCGTAGTCAGCGATGATGAGCGGCCGTTCACCCATGTAGCAGCGAGCAATCTCGGCCGACTCTTTAGGCGTGTAGAACTTGTTGAGGACATTCTCGCGATTGTCCCAGATTTTGTCGGCGATGCGCTCCGCAAAAGCTATGTGTCTGTCGGGCTCGCCGTCATAGGTCACCACCACGGTGGGGCCGACTTCCTTCACATCGGCACCTGGAAAGGCCCCATTGATGCTGACCGCGAGTGCACCGGCACTCCTTTCATGCTCCCTTGCTTCTTCTATCCAATCAATCATTGGCCCGATATCCGTGCGGCCGGCATTTGCCTCCTCCAGCATTGGCCTTCGCATCAAAAGAGTCTTGGGTCTGATGGAACCTTGAATTGCCTTGTGCAGCAACTCGGCGGCATGGCGAGCGGTTTCGCGAATATCGACATGTGGATAAGTTTTGAAAGAAATCAGGACGTCCGCGTTTTCACACATGCTGGCGGTAACGTTGGCATGCGGGTCCAACGTGACGGCGATCGGTATGCGGCGCTTCAGCACTCGACGTAAACGCTCAAGCAATTCACCTTCGCCATCTGAAGAAAAATCGGTCACCATGGCGCCATGCACGCCAAGCAAAATGCCATCAAGCTTGTCGCCCAAAGCCGCCGCCTTAGCCAGTATCTTATCGGTGATGCGGTCAAACGCGTCACGCGTGACCGGACCAGCAGGTTCGGCATCGGCACTGATCGTATGCACCAGATCCCACTGGTATTTGCGCGCAACATCCAGAAATCCGGCCAATTCGGTATTGGCATCGCCGCGAGCCGAAATGGCGTCATTGCCTTCCAGGATGCGGCTGCTCCGAAAGGCTTCATAGTCCGTCTTGATCACGTTGAAGGTGTTCGTTTCGTGAGTGAATTCGGCCGTCAAAACACAATGCGTCATTTGCTCTTCCTGCTAGAGGCATGAATCTCCGCTATTCGGAGTAAGTCTCCTTCTGGACCAATTCACGTTGCGAGGTCTGCGCCGGCCAGCAGATCTTCAATTACCGAACTCCTGAACGTGTCAGTCTTTTCCGTTCCATCGATGTTCATCAGCACAGCGACTGCATGGCGATGGTCCTTCGTCAGGATAACCATGTTGGAAGCGCCGAAATCGCTGCCGGAGTGCCCAACAAAGGGTGTCCCGTTGATTTCCTCCTCGATCCAGCCAAGCCCCTGGTAATGAACGATCGCTGGGTCGATCTGGTCGCGCAGCATGGCGGTGACGGCGGCAGGCGATAGAATTGCCTGACTGGCCGTTTCACCCCCGAGCATTGCACGCAGCATCTTTGCAAGGTCGCTGACCGAACAGCGCAACATGCCTGCAGGGACATCGGGATATCCTTCCTGAGGCAGTGGAACAAAAGCCCCCTTTTCGAACCTGTAAGGTGTCGAAATCACGTCCGGCGCAAATTGTTTCAGATGCCAATGCGCGTTGCGAATGCCGAGCGGTTCGAATATTTGCTTCTCCACATAAGAGGAGAAGCCCTGTTTGCTGAGACACTCAACGACGTAACCTGCCAGGGCAACGGCAACGTTGGAATAGGACCACTTCCTGCCAGGTTTTGCCTTGTAGTACGATTTCCTGGGCGAATAGGTGTCCCCACCCTTCACAAGATAGTCGCGAAGGAAGTCAGCCAGGCTTTGCGTTGGATCTCCCACGACGGAGTAGTCTCCATATCCGTCATCAGAGATGCTGGACGTGTGGGTGATGAGTTGATGGGGCGTGATCGGGATGTTGGGGTGGTGGGGATTTATAACGGTAAAGTCGATGAACTCGTTCACGTCTCGATGCAGGTCGAGGCCCTTGCGCTCAAACAGCTGGACTAGGGCGGAGGCCGTAAACAACTTACTGACCGATGCCAGATGCGTTGGAGTGTCTGCAGTGAATTTTCGTTGCTGTTGAATGTCGGCAAAGCCAAAGCCGGCCGAATAGCTGGTTGAGCCATTTTTCGAAATTATCCCCACGGCGGCTCCTGACACCTTGGCCACGGCCATGCGTGCCGGAACTCCGGTTTCGAAGTTGCGGCGCCAGGTCTCGAAGGTCTGGTTTGGCTTTTGATCCGCCAAAACAACCCTCGCCTGCGGCACAAGCAAGCCCACCAGTCCCATCTTAAGCAGCGAACGCCGGGTTGAGGTCATGATCCTTCTCCTTGTCTTGAAGTGTCTGGCAGATTGATTTTTCTGATGGCCGGTCCGCGCATCAGTGGCGTCAGTGGAGCAATCGCTTGGCGACATGTTCCCGTCAGAAATCACGCTGAATGCTGATCATGCCGCCCAGCGCGTCGCTGGGCTTCGAGGGATCGCTGCCGAAGACGGTGTAATCGAGTTCGGGCGTTACGGTGAACCCTGGAGCGATCTCGTAGTCAAAGTTGAACGCCAAGGCATAGGTGCCGGCATCTTCATAGCCCGCTTGGCCATTGAGGGTGAGCTTTGGCAACAGGAATACAGAAAGGCCGCCCCAGGCCGCGTAACTCCCGTTCCACGCTCCAAAGTAATTCGGGATTCCAGGATTTGATTGATACCCACCCATGGCGAACACTGAGAAGGTGTCGCCAAGCTTGAGGTCCAGCCGCGCCTTTGCCGCGACTTCTTCAGCCATGGAGTCGTAGCCGATGACCGTGCCAATCGCCCCCCAGTTCCGTTCGAGCTTCAGCCCGCCGACGAGGTGAGGCATATAGCTGTCGATTGCATGCCCTTGATCGCCCTTTTCATCGTCGCCTTCGTCCCCTTGCTCGGCGCCAAGCATCGCGGAAATCCCACTCCCGAGGCTGGCCGTGTAATTCAGCTGATTTGTCTTGCCGCCAGCGTAGGGGATGACATCGTCGTTTAGAACATTGCCGGCCGAATCCAGCCAGCTATCAAATTGCGAGCTGGAGGCGCCGACTTGGATACCACCCAGGCCAATCACCCCCTCAGAAAAGGTGACGCCTTCATTGACGCCGTCAACGATGTTGGATTCCAATTCGAAATGTGCGCGCAGCATCCCCTGTTCAGTTTGGGTCCGGACATCACCGTACAGGGTAGCGCTGGTAGATTGGCCCCAAGTTTTTCGGCGCTCACCAGAGGAAGGGTCGGCGCCGGCTGTAATTTCGTACTCGACGGATCCGCCGATCCTAACGCAGGTGGGGCTTTGCGGGAGCTGAACAAACCCCTCCCCCATTGTAGCACAAATACTTACGTTTTGAGAGGGATCGTAATCCCTGAGAGATACGGCGTCCGTCGCGTGAACGAGCGGCACTTCGAACAGTAAAGCACTCATCCAGCCAAGAATTTGGCCTTCAAGGATCTGGCCCTGTCTCATCATCTCCCACCTAATTGGTTATGGAATTGATCTATTTCGGCTCGGAGCGCCTCAGTCCAAAAGGCCTTTCGGGCTGCGCTCGAAACCTTTGCTGGCCCGAAGCAGATTGAGCGTGTATTCCTGGCGCACCTGGCCGGCCACGAGGTCTTCAGCTGCGACTTCTTCGACGCTCTCGCCGTTCTGCATCACCATCAGCCGTTCACACATGTGGTGGATCACACCGAGATCATGGCTGACCACCAGGAAAGTGAGCTTGCGCTGCTGCCGCACGTCTTGCAGGAGATTCAGCACTTCGGCCTGCACGGAGGCGTCGAGTGCCGAGGTCGGCTCGTCGAGCAGCAGGATTGATGGTTCGAGGATAAGGGCGCGCGCTATTGCCAAGCGCTGGCGTTGGCCGCCGGACAGCTGATGCGCGTAGCGGAAACGAAAGCCAGAGCCCAGTCCGACTTCGTCTAGCGCTCGCCGGATCCGCTTCTCGCCATCGCCGATGCCATGGATTGCGAGAGGCTCCTGCAGCAGCCGATCGACTGTCTGGCGCGGATGCAGCGAACCGTACGGGTCCTGGAAGACCATCTGCACCTGCCGATAAAATGCAATGTCGCGGTGGTGGCCAAGCGGCCGGCCTTGGACCAGCGC
This sequence comes from Mesorhizobium sp. CO1-1-11, assembly GCF_020164995.1. NCBI lineage: Bacteria > Pseudomonadati > Pseudomonadota > Alphaproteobacteria > Hyphomicrobiales > Phyllobacteriaceae > Mesorhizobium > Mesorhizobium sp. CO1-1-11. The sequence continues at coordinate 16,611 of NZ_JAIUHE010000012.1, read as the reverse complement.
AGTTCCGGATGTGATCGGCGCCAGCCCAGCGATAGCCCTCAGCAGCGTCGACTTGCCAGCCCCAGATTCGCCGACAAGGCCGAATGATCCGCCGGGCTGCACGACAAGGCTCACGCCTTTTAACGCACGAAACCTCTTGAAGGTGACCTCCAGGCCGGAAATGGCGATGGCTGCGGTCATTGCGCCCACTCCGGCTTGCGGTCGAGCACCGGCAGCGGGTGACGGTCGGCGCCGATTTTTGGCATGCAGTTGAGCAGCCCGCGCGTGTAGGGATGCTGGGCCTGACTCAATTCCGATGCCTTGAGCTGCTCGACGACTTTGCCAGCATACATGACGATGACGCGGTCGCAGAAGGAGGAAACCAGGCGCAGATCGTGCGAGATGAAGATCAACCCCATGCCGCGCTCACTGACCAGCCTGTCGAGGATGCCGAGCACGTCGAGCTGCACGGTGACGTCGAGCGCCGAGGTCGGCTCGTCGGCGATCATCATTTCCGGTCCGGCAATCAGCATCATGGCAATCATAGCGCGCTGGCCCATGCCGCCCGACACTTCGTGCGGATGCAGGTCGAAGACGCGAGAGGGATCACGGATCTGCACCGCCTCGAGCATGGCCAGCGCGCGCTCGCGCGCCTCGGCCTTGCCGACCTTTTCATGGGTGCGCAGCGTCTCGACGATCTGGCGGCCGATGCTCATCACCGGGTCGAGCGAATATTTCGGGTCCTGCGGGATCATGGCCAGGCGCTTTCCTCGCAAGCTCCGCCGTTTGCGCGGCGGCAGTGTGAGCAGATCGAGCCCGTCGAAGGTAAGTTTTGTGGCGGACACCTGCGCCTGGGGCGGCGTCAGCCCCATGAGGGCGCGGCCAGTCTGCGATTTTCCCGAGCCGCTCTCGCCGACGATACCCAGCCGCTCGCGGCCGAGCGAAAAGGAGACGCCGCGTACCGCCTCGATCATGCCGGTGCGGGTCGGAAAGGTGACGCGCAGATCTTTTACTTGGAGCAGATCACCGCTCGCTGCACTCATGTTGGCGGGCCTCATGTTCATTGGTCGTTGCCGTGCGGATCGAGTGCATCGCGAAGCCCCCCACCGAGAAGGTTGAAGCCGAGGCTGACAATCAGGATGGCAGCGCCTGGCGCGGCCGCGACCCACCACTGGTCGAGGATGAAACGGCGGCCAGAGGCAATCATCGCGCCCCATTCCGGCAGCGGCGGTTGCGCACCCAAGCCAACGAAGCCCAGGCCGGCCGCAGTCAGGATGATGCCGGCCATGTCGAGTGTCACCCGGACGATCAGCGATGAGGTGCACAGCGGCATGATATGTCGAAGCACGATGCGCAGGGGCGAGGCGCCCATGAGTTGCACGGCTTTAATGTAGTCTGAGTTGCGCACGGTCAGTGTCTCGGCGCGCGCAATGCGAGCATAAGGCGGCCAGGAGGTGATAGCGATGGCCAGCACCGCGTTCTCGATGCCGGGGCCAAGAGCGGCGACGAGGGCCAGCGCCAGGATCAGTTTTGGGAACGCAAGGAAGATATCAGTAATACGCATCAGCACTGCATCTACCCAGCCGCCGGCATAACCGGCCGTCGTGCCAACCACGAGGCCTATCGGTGCTGCAATAATGGCGACCAGCACAACCACGAAAAGCGTCAGCCGCGAACCATGGATGATGCGGGAAAATATGTCGCGACCCAGATCGTCGGTGCCAAACCAATGCTCGGCGTTCGGCGTCAGCAGCCGGGCGTTTTTCAAGTCACCGACGAGCGGCGAGTAGGGCGCGAGCTGGTAGGAGAAGACGGCGGTGAACAGGAGGGCCACGACAATGAAGGCCCCGACCATTGCCAGCCTGTTTGCAACCAGACGTCGCCACATCGTATAGGCGCGACCGAGGCGGGCCTGCGAGCGTGACGAAGGGTGCTCCGAAAGCAGCCAGTGGCGATATGACAGAGTTGTTTGTTCTAACGAGCTCATGAGGGATCGTTCCAAGGAATGGCGTTAAGGAGCCTCTCACAGTCCGGCGCGGGGCAGCTGCCTAGCGCCAAAGCAGACAGCCAGGTCACTGCGGTTTCGTCCTTGGATCGAGGACCCGATAGAGCAGGTCCGCAAACAAGTTGATCGCGATGAACACCGAGCCGATGATGACCGTGCCGCCAAGCACTGCGTTCATGTCCGCATTCTGCAGCGAGTTGGTGATGTAGAGGCCGATACCTGGCCACGAGAACACAGTCTCCGTCAGCACCGAGCCCTCAAGCAGTCCGGCGTAGGAAAGCGCGATGACGGTCACCATCGGCACCGCGGCGTTGCGCAGTGCGTGCCTCCATATGATGCGTGTTTCGGAGAGGCCCTTCGCCCGCGCCGCGACCACATATTCTCGGGACAGCTCGTTCAGCATGAAAGAGCGCGTCATGGCGCTGATGTAGGCCATCGAAAAGTAACCGAGCAGCGCTGCCGGAAGGATGAGGTGGCGAAAGACGTCCCGGAAGACATCCCACTGTCCCTGCCAAGCCGCATCGATCAGGTAAAAGCCCGTAAGCGGCTCGAAGCTGTACTCGTATGTGATGTCGATGCGGCCGGGGAATGCCACCCAGTGCAGTTTGGCGTAAAACAGCAGCAGGCAAAGAAGCGCCAGCCAGAAGATGGGGACTGAATAGCCGACCAAAGCTATGGCGCGAACGAGCTGATCGAAAAGGCTGCCACGCCGGACAGCCGCCAAGACGCCGAGCGGCACACCGATGAACGAACCGATCAGGGTACCCACCGTTGCCAGTTCGACGGTAGCCGGGAAGACGCGGCGGATGTCGACCATCACCGGGTTTGTGGTCAGGACCGATCTGCCGAAATCACCACTCAGGATTCCCTTGATGTAGATGTAGAACTGTTCCAGCAACGGCAGGTCGAGACCCATCTCGCGCCGGGTACGCTCGACGACACTGGCTGGTGCCCGATCGCCAAGCACGGCCAGCACCGGATCAATGGGTATGACCCTGCCAATGAAAAACGTCACAGCGAGGAGGCCAAGATAGGTGATCGCCGCGATGGCGAGAAACGAGGCGACGGATGCTAGAAGCGCAATGGCACGTTCTGCACCGCGGCTCCTCGCGGCCGGCATTCCAGCAGCGGTTAAGCTCGACGGTTCCACCGGCTATTCCTTTGTGATGGTGCTCAAGAAATTGGTGTCGAAGCTTGGCCCGAGTTCGAAGCCTTTGACGCTGTCGCGCAGTCCCGCCACTTCGGTCTTTTGGTAAATGATGGCGAAAGGACCGGCGTCGAGAACCTCCTGCTGGAGATGCCGGTACATTTGCGCGCGCCTGGCAGTGTCCTTCTCAAGCAGAGCGGCTTCCGTCTCCTTGGAGAGCTCCGGAACCGCCCATGCATTGCGCCAGGCGAGTGTCTTGTTTTTGCCCTCGTCCGAATTGTCGGTATTGGACGCGAACGTCTGTGCGTTGGAGTTGGGATCGAAATAATCCCCGCCCCACTCGCCGATATAGATGTCGTGGTTGCGGGCGCGGTACTTGGTCACCGTTTGTTTGTCGTCGCCAGGAACGATCTCGATCTTGATGCCGGCCTCGGCCGCGGTCTGCTGAATGGATTCAGCGATGCCCGTCACCGGCTGGGTGTTGCGGACATCCATGGTCACACTGAAGCCGTCCTTCAGCCCTGCCCTATCGAGAAGTTCCTTGGCCTTGGCGACGTCCAGCTTGAAAGGGCTCTCATCGAGCTCGCCCAGCATTCTCTTGGGCAGGAAGGTCTGGTGGATCTGCCCTATGCCCTTGATCAGGGTTGCCCCAATGGCATCGTAGTCAATGAGATATTTGAGGGCTTGGCGAACCCCGGGCTTGGCCAGGTTCTCGTTCTTCTGATTGAGACTGATGTAATAGATCGTGTTCTTGCCGGCGCTGGTAACTTTGATGGCCGGGTTCTTTTCAACGGCCTGAAGGTCGTTCGGCTCCAGGTTACGAGCCACGTCGATGTCGCCTGCCTCCAACGCGAGGCGCTGGGCGGAACTTTCCCTCATGTGGCGATAGATGACGCGGGCAAGCTTGCCCTTTTCGCCATTATAGTTGTCGTTGCGATCCAGGACGACGGCTTCGTTTGCGCGCCATTCGCGTAGCTTGAACGGACCCGATCCGGCCGTATGCATCTTCAGCCAGTCATTGCCGAAGTCATTGTCGTATTTGTATTCATCGGAAGGTGTCACAGTCTTGGCGTGCTCCACCACCAATTCCCTGTCCACCACCGCAGCCTCGGTCGTCGACAGGCAGTTCAGCACGAAGCTCGGTGCGTAGGCTTTATCGACGGTGAACTGGAAGGTGGTATCGTCCAGGGCTTTCGCCTTCTCGGTCACATTGTCGCCGGTCAAGCCCAGCTGGCCAATGATAAAGGCAGGGCTCTTGTCGAGCTTGATGAGGCGCTCAAAAGACCAAGCGACGTCATGAGCTGTGAGTGGGTGCCCCGAGGCGAATTTCAGGCCGGGCCTCAATTTGAATGTGTAGGTTAGACCGTCCTGCGAGATGCTCCAGCTCGCGGCAAGATCCCCTTTGACCTTCGAGGTGTCGGTACGGTCGAACCGCACCAGAAGGTCGTAGACGTTTGCGCTCACCTCGCCGGTCGACAGCTCGAACGCTTCCGCCGGGTCCATGGTGATTATGTCGTCGATGGCGAAGCCTTCGACCAGCGTGTCGGCGGGCGTAACTGCAAACGCCGGCGCGGCACTGATGAGCAGCACTGACAGGGCCGTACTTGTGAGCCAGTGCCGGGGACGAGAGGCAATCTTTTCCATCATCATGTGAACTGTTCCCTTTTTTGCCGGAGCTCCTCACTCCAGGTGATCCTGAGCCGACAAACGGCCTGGAGAACCCTCGTCCGCCGCTGTGTGGTTTATTGTTCGGTGGACAATAAAAACATTATGTATATACTTTTCCGGTGTCAATGGTGCTTTTTTGCTCGCCGTGGGCGCAGCATCGCGACGGCCGGTTCCCGAGATTTGGCCGAGATCAAGAAAGGTAGGACAATGCAGACAGATCCCGAGAACGCCCTCGCGCCGCGTGAGGAAGTGGCGGCACTGCCGACATACAATGCTGGAATCACCGTTGCTGCCGCGAGGCGGATCAGTGGGCGGAATGTCATCGCTGCACTGGCCAGCAACGAAAATCCCTATGGTGCGTCACCGCGGGTCAGCGAGGCACTCGGGTCCTTGGTGCCATCCCGCTACAGCGACCCGGCGTGCGGCGCACTGCGGCAAGCGCTTTCGGAGAAGCTCGGAATCGTCCCCGACCGGATCGTGTGCGGCAATGGATCGGAGGATTTGATTTCGGCACTTTGCCGGGCTTATCTGCGAAAAGGGGACACTGTTCTGACCATTTCGCCCTGCTTTGGCTTGCACGAGATCGAGCCCATGGCGGCGGGCGCTCAGCTGGTCAAGGTGCCAATGACCAAAGAGTTTGATTATGACGTCGACGCATTGGCGCAGAAATTGGCACTGGGCCCAAAAATCGTTTTCATCTCCTCGCCCTCCAATCCGGTCGGAGCGGCGCTTGCGCGGCGGGAACTCGCCCGCCTGGTTGACGCGGTCCCGCCCGGGACGTTGTTCGTCCTGGACGAAGCTTACTTCGAAATGGTCGGCCCTGGTTACCCCGACGGTCTGAAGTTTCTGATTGAGCGCCAGGGGGTGTCCTGGGTAGTGCTGCGCACATTCTCGAAGGCGTACGGCCTTGCGGGTCTGCGCGTGGGTTACGGGGTCTCATCGGATCGTTGCATCGCCCAGGCCATGCGCGCGTGTCTGACGCCCTTCAACGTCAACGCCGCGGCGCAGATTGCTGCCGCTGCCGCGCTCCAGGATAGCGACTGGATGCAAGAGACCACTGCAGAGATGCGCCGCGGCCGCGCCAGTCTTGCCGAGCGTCTACGCGGCCTTGGCGTTCGGGTTGTTCCCTCCCAGGCGAACTTCCTGTTCCTCGATCTGGAAACGGATGCTGCGCGCGTGGCTGGCGCCTTGCTCCAAAAGGGCATAATCGTCAAACCATGGATGGAGCCGGGCTACACCGACCACCTCAGGGTCAGTGTCGGAAAAGCAGAGGACAATGAGAGATTTGCGCAGGAGCTTGCTCGCACCCTGGCGCTTGCCTAGGGGAAAACGGTGGGTGCATTGACGAAAAAGGCTGTGTCGGAGAAGCGCTCCGTGGGGCGTGCGGCAGCCATCGGCCTGACCCGGGAGCGCGTGATCGAGGCAGCAATCGCGCTGATCGACGATGAAGGCATAGCGGGTTTTTCAGTTCGTGCCCTCGCCCGTCGCATCAACGTCTATCCGGCCGCCCTCTACTGGCATATCGGCGGCGCCAAGTCGGATTTGCTCGCCGAAATCTCGGGTGCGCTGATTGCCACCCTGATGACGCCGACCCACCTTCCAAGTGACTGGCGCGATACGATCCGGCTTCTGTTTCAGCGCCTTCGTGCGCGCGTCCACGAGCATCCCCGCGCCGCGCCGCTGCTCGGTCCGCATATTCGCTCAAACGGCGCCCCCAACGCTCCTTGGGTTGAAATCATCCTCAAGGCGTTGACGCAGGCCGGGTTCCAAGATCAAACACTGATCAACGCCTTCAACTCTGTGGTCGGTGCGCTTGAAGGCTACATCACGATGGAACTGGCCGCCGATGGCGCCACGGAGGACTCGGAATGGGTCGGGGCCTTCAACGCGGGTCTCGATGCGCTCGACGAAACGCGCTTTCCGCTGGTCAAGCGACACCTGCCGCAAATGTACAACCGATCGTTTGTGATGCGCTGGAAGAGTGGCGATATCGCACCCCTTGCGGACGGCTACAACTTCCTGATCGAAACCCTCATCCTTGGTCTTGAGGCCCAGGCCAAGGGCGTCCGGGACGGGCAAGCGGATGTACCAGCCCCGACTGCAGATGGCTGACCTCGCGCCAGGGACTGTCGATCTGCCCTGCGCCGGAACCATCCTGGACTGCTGAGCCCGTTTATAGCCCGTGTGAAAAGCAGTGACCAGAAAAGCCAGTTCATCAAGGTCGGAAATAGCTTCTGGCAGCTGGCGCCGAAGACTGAGCGAAACCTGCGTAACAATCGACGAGATACGCAAATGCAGCAGTCCCAAGGGCATCTGCAGTTTGTTGTTGGGCTACGTTGGACGGTTTGGCGCCACGAACCTGCTTGCCGGCGTCATTCCACCGCCCTTCGTGTCTGGACGTGAACAGCTCGCGCATGTGGTGTTGGCGGCCTGGCCCGAGGAGTGGACCGCGCGCTATTTCTCGAACGGCTATCTTGCCCGGGACCCGACGATCCAGCTTGTCAGACAGGCCAGCGCGCCGTTTCACTGGAGCGAGGTTGGGGACCTGTGCAAGGTCTGCCCGTCTGGCCGCCGCATCATGGATGAGGCTAAGGAGTTCGGCCTGGATCAGGGACTTACGATAGCTTTCTCGACCCTCGAACGAAATCCAGTTGGGTTTTCGATTGCCGGGGAGAAACTGGATTCCGACCCTTGTGACAGGTTGGCTCTCCAGTTCGTTATGGCCTACGCATTTGGTTGCGCCTCAGCCCTCGTCGGTGGAGAACTGTGTCGTAAGTCTGTCCACCTTTCGCCCAGGCAGCGGGACGTTCTTCGGTGGGCGTCGGAAGGCCTGACTGTCGATGAGATCGCTCAACGCCTGAACATCAGCAGCAACACGGCAGACAGCCATCTGCGTTCTGTCCGGGAGCGGCTGAGCGTTTCGAGCACTATTCACGCGGTGGCGGAAGCCTTGCGCCTCGGCCTGATCAGTTGAGCAGCTCACGGGATCGCGTGATACGTCGCTGTTTTTGTAAAGAGCACCTTGGGGTTGGACTCAAAACGGAGGACAACCCTAATGCTGCATATCGTGACAAATCAGAATGCCGATCTCTATGGCGCGGAATTGGATCAAGCTTTCCAGCTCCGCCACCAGGTTTTCGTTCAAGAAAAGAACTGGATCGAACTTGCGCGCGAAGACGGTCGCGAAAGGGACCGCTTTGACGACGAGCACGCTGTCCACATGCTTTTCATCGCGGATGGCCGGGTTATCGGCTATCAGCGGATGCTCCCATCGACAAGGCCACACCTTCTCACCGAAGTTCTGCGGAACCTCTGCGATGGCGAGCCGCCTGCTGGACCTCACATCTGGGAATGGACGCGCTACTGCGTCGCGGCCGGGCATCGCGAGCGCGGCAGAATGCTCAGCCCGGTCGCTAACGCACTTCTGTGCGGCATCGTCGAGTGGGGCCTTCGCAGCGGGGTCGACACAATCATCATTGAGATGAATCCGCTCTGGCTGCTGCGGCTCGTGCAATTGCATTTCAGGGTAACGCCGCTCGGGGTCCCTCAATTTATCGGGGGCGAAGAGACGGTTGCAGTGACCGCGCGGTTTGATGAGCGGACGCTAAGACGATTGCATGAGACCCGCAAGGCGAGTGCGCTCTCGGTATAGGCGATGGCGGTCGCACAATGCGGCTCACTGCTCCTGCCGAATAGGAAGTACCACTCCTCCTTGCTCAGCCATAGAGCCGTGATTTGTCACTAAGTCACACAAGCGCACCGCGCCGGCGGATCCAACTCGTTTCGCTCGACTGTGCCCTTATTGTCGCCGAGGAAGGCAGCTTCCTCGGCGCCTCTCGACGAATAAGAATGCACCATTCCGCGCTCAGTCGACGCATCCGTGACCTTGAGGACTCGCTTGGGGTAACGCTTTTCGAACGCCATGCGACTGGTGTTCGTCCAACCAGGGTCGGGGCGAAACTCCTGCGCAATCTCAGTCGTGTCCTTTCAGACCTCGACGACACGCTCGCAATAGCGCAGCCAAACAGAAAGGCACAAGCTGTCGGAAACCTGACGTCCGGACCCGACGCCCTGATGCAGGTGACGGAGTTCCTGGACGTGGTTGTCGACTTTATTCGGGAGCGCCCGGACGTCGAGCTCCGTTTGGTGAAGGCAAAGCTTGGCCCTGAACAGTCACGCTGACTTGCTGTCGCGCCGCGCTCGACTGAATGCCCTGTCAGTTAGCATAAACCGTGCAAGCATAGGCGCGATGAGTTTGGCCGGGTCGGCAACCGCCTGCCCCGTTTGGCGGCCAAGGACCTCTGCATAGGTGACAAGGTCCCGGTGAACGGACGCCGGCAGTTCGACCGTCACTTTGACTGGCCGGTCATCGACAATGCCGGAGAGCTTCAGCTTGGTCATGCAGGCCCCTTCTCGGCGCCGTACGGCACCAGCACAAGGTCACGATTGACGAGGACACGAACTGGAAAAACAGGTCGCACGGTGAGCGTCGGCTGGACGTTAAGCTGGTGGCGCACGATCTGCTGACCGATGTTCGTTGCGGAATCCTGAGCGCTTTCACGAATGGCCTTCGCGATGTCGCTTTCGTTGTCGCTTGAGCCAAGCGACGTCCCAATACCGAGGAGGGTCGAGAGTGCTGCGGCCCGAAACATCTGGCCCCAGTGATGGTCTACATCGTCCTCAAGGCCGGCAAACCCAGACGGGTCCGCTCCCTGCTGGCGCTCCATAACAATGGAGCTGCCATCGGGCAGGATGAGCCGAGTCCAGACCAGCATCACGCGTGACTGGCCGAAAGCAATCTGGCTGTCATACTGCCCAATCAGCCTCGAACCTTGCGGTATCAGCAGGTACGTCCCAGTCGGGCTGTCATAGACATTCTCGGTGACCTGAGCAGTGGTTTGACCAGGCAGGTCGGAACGGATGCCGGTGATCAGGGCCGCTGGGATCACCGTGCCCGCCTGAACGACATAGGGCGAGGCTTTTTTCATGAGATGCTCGGGGCTTACCGTACGACGGTCCGGCGCTGCGTTGATGAATGCAGTTTTGCGGTCCTGCATGTTTGGATCGGTACCAGGATCGAGCGCCGACGGCAGCGCCATGCCGGTCTCGACGACGGCGTCTGCGGGACCAACGCCACGTCTGGCGGGATTTGCCGAGGCGTTGGCGTCGGTGAACAGTTTTGCCACGCGGGCGGCTTCGATCTCAGCTAGGCGGCGTTGTTCTTCTGGATCGACGCGTGGTGCGCCGATGTCCGGCACCGGCTGTCCGCGCTCCTGCGCGCGCAGGATCGGCCGTCCGAGATCGCCAGGCAATGCGGGCCCCAGCTTGGGAACACCAGCATAGTCCTTCGGCAGTGTCTGGAGCCCGTCAGCGGTGGTACGGTTTTCCGTGGTGAAAAGTTCGGATGCTCGCTCGTGGACACGTCTGGTGTCTAGCGCCCAGATGAGCGTTCCGAGGATGGCGACACTGGCGACGCCGCCGAGACCGATGAGGACCTTGCGCGACAGGCGCGTCACCCTGGCCGGTTCTGGCCGCAGCCGCAGTTCCGCCCGGGCGTCCGGGTTAGATGAAATCGCGGCGTCGCTCATCGAAACAGCCCCACGCTGCGCTGTGGCTTTCTTCCATCCGTTCGCACGATGCGGACGCGTTTCTCGCTCGTCTTGTCGCCCAGCCTCAGTTCGGCCGCGGCAAACAGGCGGTCGACGACGTAATAATTTTGGCGGGCACGGTAGTTGACCAGTTCCGAGCCCCCTGACGGGCCGATGACAAACAGCGGCGGCATTTCGCCCTGGCCGATACCGGACGGGAATTCGACCATGATGCCGGCATAAAACCAGTCGGGCAGGACAAGCTCGATGCCAAGCGGTCGAGCGCGATGGTCGGCCCGTTCCTTCCATTCGTTGATCCAGGAGAAGCGGTGCATGCGCCGCTCGGTGGGTTGGCGGATCGAGGTGGCGACGGTGGTCGACTGGAGACGGTCGAGCGCTGCCTTGAGCAGCAGATACTCGCGGGCGGACGTACCGCGACCGATGAAGGTCAGGATTTCGTGCGGCGTCGCCGCCATCATGCGCGAGGTCCCCAGCCCCTTGTCACGGGCATCGACAATTTGCGAGGCGGCCCAGATCAGGATGTCGGCATCCCAGATAGTTGCCATGCCGTGCTCGATGGTAGCCTCGACACGGATGGCGATTTCACCCATTCGGAAATCGATCGGCGTGATACGCCGCGATTTGGCAAGCGAGAAGAATGGCCAGGCCATCAAGTCCTGCGCATCGCGCAACGCCATCTTGCCGGGCCGCGCATGAAACAGCGCGATCGGCTCCAGGTCTGTCGGTGTTGGGCGCATGTCCAGATCCCGCAGCTCGAAATCTCAGCGCGACTTGCCGGCGTAGGCAGGCGCGCGCGCCGCATGTGGCTTGGCGGGCGGAACATAGGCGGCGTTCGTGTCGCTGGTGGACGTGCGCGCGCCAAGCTCGATCCAGGCATGCAGGTCGGCGATGTCGTATAGAACGCGGCCACCGACCTTGCGGTATTTGGGACCAGTGCCATAGGTCCGGTGTTTTTCCAGTGTCCGGGCGCAGAGACCAACGATAGGTGCGGCCTCCTTGGTGCGAAGATATTTTTGGGGCGCGTCCGCCTTCGACATCGCTTGATCTCCATTCGGTTCTGCTGTCGCCCTGGCCTGCCGGGACGTGCGAACGGACGATGGCGAATTGAGAAAAAGGCAGGGAGGGCAAAGATCGGGGGGCATGTTTCTGCTACCCCTTGCCGAAGGATTTCAGCGGACCGGTTTGCGGCTGCGACTTTGGGGATAGAGGAGAAGGTCGCGATAGCCACCGGCGATCAGGCGGTCGGTCCGCCGCAGGATCGCCCGCACCTTGTGGCGAAGATGATGATCGCGCCAGTCGCGCGGAGCGAAGCGCTCGCGCGAGAGCAGTTCCTCGGCAAGCCGGCGGTACGGAGCCCCCGCGCTTCTTCCATCAAAGGCGCGGAGATTGAGAATATGCCTCAGCCTGGTTTGTTGAGGCAGGGAACCGTAGCGAGCGCCGGGTGGACGGCCAGTCAGCGCCCGCCAGAACGTGCGTGCGGCGTCGAGCCTCGTTTCGAAATACTCATCGAGCGGCAGGACAATGGCGTTGATGTCGAGCAGACCGTCTGGGTCACCGGAGACGATATGGTGCGTTGCAGATGCCGACGGCCAGAGAACATGAACTTGCTCGGCTTCGGTCCGGTTGTGAGCGCTGCTGAGCTTAGCAGGCCGAATAGCCGGCTGCGAGGATCCAGCGCCGGCTCTCAACCTTGTTGCGCGAAGAACTCGTGGCCAAGCCTGTTCCGTCCAGACGATGTGATCTGGGGATAATGGCCTGTCAGCAACGATCGCGAAATCGCGCGCCCCAACGAATGGCGAAGTCCGTCGAGCCGATGAGTTCTCCGCTTGCCGGTGCAACCGAAGCCAGCCGGTCGCATTCGGCCGCGAAATCAACGTTCCGGATCAGGTATTCGGCGGCGAACTCGACGGCTTCGTAGCCGCGCATATGCTCGTATGCCGCCGGATCGGTCCAATCGCTGTGCGACATGGCAACGGTCCTCATCGGAGGCCCGCATTCGGCAGCGAGCTTCGCAATCAGCTTCCGGGACGACGGTTCACTCCGGTAGTCAGAGAGTCAGCAAACCGGTTTGTTGGTTCAGCACAACTCTTGGCTCGATAAGGCCTAGTGTGGTGCGCCACCGGCCAGCAGATAGCGATAGCCGTTGGTGGTCATCCATCGCGCACGAGCGAGATGCGTTTCCCAAGCCCTGAAGGCGCGATCGGGCTCCTTCTCGGGATCGATGTGCAGAACGATCCTGGCCACCTCGCGCCAGTCGGCGTCCTCGGCTGCCGCATCGAGAAGACGAATGTATGTGAGCAGACGCTCCTCGTCGTATCCGGTCAGGATGGAGGCATCCGGCGCAACGTCGGCGACATCGGGATCGAGCAGAGGTTTGAGCAAGTGCAATTCCTCGCTGAAATCATTTTGTAGAGAATACTCCGTGGTTGAATACTCGACAATGCCTTGCAGTCGCAGGCATGGAGATACGCGAGGTATTTGCCCGCAATCTGAGGCGGCATCGACAGTCGGCTGGGCTTTCGCAGGAAGAGCTGGCCCACCGTGCAGAAGTCGATCGCACCTACATCAGCGCGCTGGAACGCAGCATCTATGGAGCAACGATCGATGTCGTCGATAAATTGGCAAAAGTTCTCGGTATCGAGGCAGCGGATCTGCTGAAGCGACCTCCGTTGCGCGCTACAAGATAGTGGAGCTAGGCTGTCCTTGTCGCCGTTGTGACCGCAATCGCATCGCGAGCCGGGCAGAGCCGGCGAGGGGGGGGGGGCCCCCCCCCCGGGGGGCCCGCCGCCGTGGATGGTGGAGAGTTCCGACATGAAGCTGCGCGGTCAGAGGCTGACCGCGCAGTGTGGGACGGTCAGGCAGCCTTCTCCAGCAAGGCCTTGGCCTTCCCTTCAAGCTCAAGGCGGCTGTCCTGATGGGATTTGGTGCGAGGGTGCGCAGTCATGCCTTGGACGAAATCAAAAATGCTTTCGGGTGGCCTACCCTCCTCCTGCAAGACGGTTTCGATGACCTTGCCGGCTTCAGCCTTCGAGAACCCGCGCTTGCGCAGGAAGGTTTCGCGGTCGTCATTAGAGCGAGCGACGATCTTCTCGCGGGCTGCCTTGATGCCAGCGATAAACGGCGCGGGTGAGGAGTTGGCGAAACTGGTCAAGGCAGGTGCCGCCTCGTGGGCAAAGCGCTGCGCCGCGAATTTCGAATGACGGATGCTGATTTCCTCAAAACCTTCGACGCCCCAAAGATTGCGGTTCATACACACGGCGCGAAGATAAAAAGAGGCGATGCCAAGCGTCTTGCTGCCGACCTCCGAATTCCAGCAATAAAATCCCCGGAAGTACAAATCCGGCTCTCCGTTCGGCAGGCGTCCCGCCTCGATGGGATGGGTGTCGTCGACCAGAAACAGGAACACGTCGCGATCGCTCGCGTAAAGCGTGGTGGTGTCCTTGGTGATGTCCATGAAGGGATTGTGCGTCATGGTCGCCCAATCCAGCATGCCCGGGACCTTCCACATGGTGTCGCCGATTCCGTTGCCTGCGATCTTCATGACGGCGGCGACTAGCTCGTGATCCCAGATGCGCCCGTAGTCCGGGCCGGTGACGGCACGAAGCTCGACGCGTCCGTCTTCTGCCTCCAAGGTTTTGACAAGCTCGGCGCGGTGATTGAGCAGGCCGTGCTGCAGGTTGATGCCTGCCAGCGGCGCGGGAAGCTGGCGCATGTAAGTCGCGGGAGCGCCGACAAGGCTGCAAAGTTGGCCGAAGCTCCAATGGGTGGGCGCAATCGGCTGGTCTTGTCCGGGAACAATTAGCGAAAGCCTTTCCGCATTCTCACGGCTCGCCTCGACACGGACGGCGCGGCTCTCAACGGTGCGGGCTGTGGCGTGATCCGTGCGGGCGCGCACCGCATCGTAAAGCTCGGTCAGCGACAGATAGCGCTCATCGTCGGGGCGCGAGAACCATTCCGACGAAACACGGCCGATCCGCTCGCCGCGCGAGATGTCGACGCGAAAGCCGCCGGAAACTGGCTGCTGCTGGCTGTTGTCGATGCTGTTGGTGTTCGTGGTCATGTTCATTGGGGTCGCTCCTTTTTCCGTCAATGCCGAAGGCATGTCCCTCGGCATGCCTTCCGGGGGCGCGTGAGCGCGCGGGAGTGATGGGGGCCATTGCCGGCGCGCGGAGCCGGGCTGCACGGTCGAGCGGAGCGGATGGATTGATTGATGGTTGGCGACCGGTCGGCCGCTTTGCGAGCCGGCGGTCCTGCTCTGCACAGGCGGCAATGGCGGGGAAGCGAGGGGGAAGTCTCCTCGCTTCCCTGAAAACGATCGCCAGCGTCGTTCGGTTGCGATCAGATCATGGTAGTGGTGCTTGCCGAGTTGATATTCGCAAGAATGGCGATCGTCAGATGATAACGAATTATTTGCTTGATGATCAGATAGACAGCCACACAAATTTTTAATTGCTGCCCAAGAGAATCAAGAGGGAAGATTTCATGACCGTGTCCGAGGACCTACAGACCAGAGCCGATCTCGTATCGATCGCTGCCGATATTGTCTCCGCCTATGTGTCGAACAATCCGGTGCCGGCGGCAGAGCTGCCGAAACTGATCGGCGATATTCATGTCGCTCTGCAGAACGTCGGCACATCCGTGGCCGAACCTGCGGTGAAACTGGAGCCTGCCGTTTCGATCAGGAAGTCGGTGACGCCGGACTACATCATCTGTCTGGAAGACGGAAAGAAGTTCAAATCGCTGAAGCGGCACCTGGCCACGCATTACAATCTGAGCCCCGAGGGATACCGGCAGAAGTGGAGCCTGCCTGCCGAGTATCCGATGGTCGCCCCGAACTATGCCGCTACCCGCTCGGCGTTGGCGAAGGCGGTCGGTCTCGGGCGCAAGCCGGTTGCACCAGAAATAACCAAGGCGCAGAAGCCGAAACGGACGACTCGTGCAGCTGCCGCGACCATAACCTCGCCTGCTGCAAAGTCGCCGGTCAAGAAAACACGGAAAGTTGCCAAGGCCTAGCCTGCTCCATCGAACTGACTACGGTCGGGCGGTGGCGGACTGAGCATGGTGAAGCCCCGGCGCGGCGCGCCGGGGCTTCTTGGCGGTGTTGATTTCACTCGGCGGTGCGGCGTGACCAGATGAGTGAGAACTCGCCTTCGGTTTCGGTCTCGACCAGGCTCGCATAGATCGGAGCGGGGAAGCTCGGGTCGTCGAGCTTGACGGAGTGATAATCGCGGCCTTCGCGCGAGGTCTTCTTCCATGCCGCCCCGAATTCGGTGGCGCCGGCGAAGATGCGGTAGTCCGGTCCCTTTTCGTTGTCGCCGTCGGCGGGGACGAAATCGACGGTCTTGACGTTGAGGTTGAGGGTCTTGACTGAGCCCTTGAAGCCCTTTGCGGTCCTGGTGAAGATGCCGATCGTAGCCATTGCGGTGGTTCCTTCTATTGCTCGAGCCGCGCCCATCGCGGCCTCGATGGTGGTCGTGAGACTGGAGACGATCGGTCCGCATACCGAAGGGGCTGAAACGAAGTGGAAGACGGCAGGGCGAGGCTTTCTTGGACCGCGAGGAATGGCCGCGCAAACCGGGGTCCCCGCCACGCTTCGTGGTGGGGTGGTTCGGCCAGGGGAAGAAAACGCAGCGCCGCCGTTGCGGGAAGCGATCGAGGCGAAGCCGGTCTTCGGTCAGACCCAATCCATTCGAGGACGCCGTGGGCGTGGCTTGCCGGCAGACGAAAGAGGAACCGCCGCAATGGCGGTCAATTGGATTCACAGCGCAAAGGGCTCGTGGATCAGGGAAGCCAATACACGGCAAGGGAGGGATCCTGCCCCGCGGAAATATGATGGTGACGATGGAAGATCCAGGCTTTCGCCGCTCTTTGCCTTGAAACCCATTGCATTCGATGCGGCACGGAAAGCCATACCCGCGCCAGGGCAGCGACTACTGCCACATCCAGCGGGATATCCGACCGCCGCCCCGGTCTGTGCGAGCCTGGTCGAGACCAGAGCGCGGACGATGCCCAAATGATCCTCCCCAGCGTTGCAGTATGATCGGCCACCGAAAAACCTGCGTCCCCCGCCGGAGCTTCGGCGGGAAAGTCCCCCGCCGTCCGCCGCGTCGTGGGATTGAAGCGTGTCGCGTTTGGAATGGCTTTTCGTTGTTCCGATTGATGGTGTCGTGCTGTCGAGGTTCCGGGCCCCCGGCAACCCGGCC